>JAUYLQ010000001.1 GCA_030699005.1 archaeon | reverse complement strand
TGCGTGTCTCTGAAAGCATAGTTCCCTTAAGGGGAAGTATATACCTCTCAACAAGCAAATCTTTGAAAAAAACTTTCTGCCTAAGGCATGAAAGCAATGCTTTTTTCATGAATTAGATTATCCTTGTTTTTTTATATTAGTTCATTAAAATTTTTTAGTGAACCCCCCAAGTTAGAATTTTAAAGTTAAAAAGAGCTGTTGCTTCTCAAGAATAAGTTTGTTCTTTTATAAAACAGATTGTAATTCATGATAAAAATTTAAAGAAAAGATTTTAAAATGAACTGAAACTTTAAGATTAAACTTAAAAAGCCCCATAGTACAGCGGTCAAGTATGCAGGCCTTTGAAGCCTGTGACCCCGGTTCGAATCCGGGTGGGGCTACTTTTATATTTTTGATTCAAACCTTTGAATTGGTAACAAGAATCCCGAAAATCTTCTGGCGTCATCAATTACAAATTTCTAGATGACAGGAGTTTGGGTTTGGTGGGGCTATACCATGATTCTAACCCCAGGATGTTTTCTGCTTGTAGAAACTGTTTTCCGGGCGACTTGATCTTAATACCTAAATCCTTGTCTGACGGAATAGTTCTTCACTTTTTAGACAAATGATTTGTTGTTACATTCAGGATAACATTATCCCCGATATTTTCTATGTAATCTGCTGGAATTACTATCTTATTCTTAAAGGAGAATAAAACTGAGGAAGGTTTCACATAAATATTTTTTATCTTGTTTTTTTCACCATAAAGATCTATAGAAGAAACTGTTCCAATTTTTTTCCCATCTCTGTCAAAAACAAGTTTTCCTTTTATTTCATAAACAACTCTTATTTTTAAGAAAATCGCATAATCCGCTATCTTATCAATATAACTTTTCCCAATAGTTAGTCCACTTCTTATAAACCCCTTATCAACAGAAATTCCAATAAAATCCAGAAATTTCGGGCTGATAAACACCTTCTCTGCAACTCCGATAAAAGTTCCTCCCGCGTCTATAACCTCTTTTCCCAATATGTCTTCTGATGTTATTGCTTTACCTATTTTTTTGCCAGAAATACTTTTTTCTTGCATTATAATTTGATTTTAATACCACTGATTTACTTACATATTCAATTCCTGATTCTGGAATAAAAAATTTTCTACTAAGCAATGAGCGAACGTATAATCCCTTTAAATCATTCCTTGTTCCCTTCCTTACAATTTCTTTAACTCTTCCTATTATTTTTCCTTTCGAGTCTATTACTTGTTTATTTTTAATTAAAACAGAAACTTCTATGTTTAGAATTACCGCTTCTGAAGATAAACGTGAAAAGTAACTTCTTCCTATGTACATTGATTTTTTAATAGAGTTTCCTCTTACAAGAATCCCTTCCAGGTTAAGATCTATTGGACTTATTCTTATCTCCAATATTTTTCCAATTATCTTTCCCCCCTTAGAGAGAACTTCTTTTCCTATTAATTTTTTTAAATTAATTGTCTTGTCCAAAGATCTTTCAGTTTTCAGTATACTACACGGTTTGCTCATTCTTTTTTAAAGAGATATAGGTATAAAAATCATGCGGAAAACAATAAAAAGAAACCTGCCAGAGCTAAATATTCCAAAATCTTGGCTGCGAGAGTTATTATGAATAACCTCTTAAAATTATACTTGGTTACTCCAAGTGCAAATACCAACAATGGTGCTGGAAGAATAGGAAGAAAATTAAAAACAAATATGCCGTAAGCCCCATATTTATTCACCCATCTCTTGGTTTTATACACTTTTTTCTTTGAAACAAGATGTAACACGAAATTGCTTATTTTGGAACCAATAAGATAATTTAATATTTGCGCTAGCATATACCCTGCTAGTGCGGCAACAAATGAAAAAAGAAGAGGATTTCCATTTACCAATCCATAATAAAAGACCAATTCGTCTCCAGAAGGCACAAAAAATATCCCCCCTATAAAATGCCCATAGAATAGACCTATTGGAGTTGTATTTGCAAGATTGTAAATTAGAGAAGTGACTATCCTATACAAAATAGGCGTTGTTTGAATAAAATCATACCAGAACTTATAGAAAAAAATAACTAAAAATAGAGTTAGTATCACTGCAAGAAGAGAAAACCCCAATGCCTTTCTTTTATCTCTTGGATTATTTTCTTGGATATACTGGTAACGTCTCATTTAAAGTATAGGAATCCTCCATTATTAGAATCTCCTAAAGTAGTCCAACATTTAAATATTAGTAGCCTTTTATTCTCATGTGAAACATTAAAAAATCACAAAATAAAAAGCTTAAAAGACCGAATCCGTGTGAGGCTATTAAAATCATAAAATGAACCCTGAAGAAAAACGATGTATCTTGTGCAGTAAAATTATTAACAATTATGATTCTAATTTTAATAATTTAAAAATTGATGAAGAACATATCGCGAATCTTTGTTCGGAATGTATTGACAAATTTATGGCTTGGCAGGGAGAAATTGTCGCAAAACTCTTTCCTACAAAAGCTTTGAAAAAGAGATATGGCAGTAAAAAATGAGACTGCTTCTTAAATATTATAATCCCTTTTCAATAATTCAATCTCTTTTTTTGCTTCAATAAGCTCTTTTCTTACTTCTTTTTCGTGCTTATGATGCACATGATCCCGATATATCCAATAAAAGCTTAATGGAACAAAAGCAAGATAGGCAAATTGCATGGCAGGATGCGTGATAATTGGCTCAATATCATACCCAAAAACTCTGATTGCTTCATTATGCGTTTCAAGTTGAGACATGCCAACTGCTCCTATTGCTGGAATAACGTGTGAAAGAGTGTGAACAGCTCCAAGAACTCCGAGACCAATCATTCCTATAACACTTCCTTTCTTTTTTATCTTTTCTTTTAATGAATCTTCATCATAATCTATCTTTTTTTCTAAGTTTTCTTTCATTTTCCGTTTTCGGAGCAGATTTCATATTAAATCTCATATTATAAACCTTTGCAGTAATTTTTATGAAAAATTAGATATAGATGCAAAAAATTTAATAACTCTTTTTACTTAAATTCTTTATGAGTTTAGAAGATGCTTGCTGATGCCACTGTTGAGGGGATTGCTCTAATTTAGATTCTTTTGCAGACAACAATCCAAAAAAAGAAGAAGTCAACGAAAATCTGGATAGAGCATTAAAAAAATTTGATCTTGCCATGGGAGAATATAAAAAAGGATTTGAAAAAAGCCCCGGCAAGTTTTATTGTTTTTTTAAAAATATAATTAATTACTTCAAAAATTAATTCCTGTACCTTCCCCTTTTCTCAATTGCATTTAAGCGCTCGAGAACTTTTTTTGCTTCGGACTTATTAATTGATTCGTAACCTTCCTTAAAACAGGAAAAAAGTTTTTCATGATTTGTGAAGTGCTTTGCTTCAAGAGCCTGTTTTAGTAAATGAACGTCAACTCCTTTTTGTTCATACTTTCCATTGAAAGAACCAAGTCCAAAATCAATAATATAAATTTCTTCGTCTTTTAAAATCATATTTGAAGTTGTAAGGTCCCCATGAATTATTCCATTTTCATGAAGTTTCCCGATTTCTTTTCCAACATTCTTCATTACAAGAAACTGTTTTTTTTCAGGGTATGAGTTCAGAGTTTCTGAAAGTTTATCTCCTTCTATGTATGGAATTATAATCTCATTTTCTTTTTTTGCGTCTTTAGGCGATGGAACATTTACAATTTCAGATGCCTTCTTTAAAATCTTTGCTTCGGATTTTGTTCTTCTTTTTATTATTCTTCTGTCAATTTCGGGGATACGGTACCCTTTTGATAACCTTTCCTTCACCACATTTTCACCATCTAAATAAATAAGTGCTTCGGCCCCGCGTGAAAGTATTTTTTTCATAAAATTTAGAAAGGGTGTAGAGTTTTAAATTTTCTTATTTTTCATCCCAGAAAATAATCAGGGCCATGCTTAAAAGAACTGCAAAATCCACAACCAGGCAGTACTTGCAGATAGCATTAAGTACAAAAAACTGAATGTAAAGGAAGTATATTGCAAGAAGGGAGCCCAATACCATTCCGATTGTTATTGCCCTTTTCTGATGTTTATTTGGTCTCTTTAGTTCAAGGAAAGAAAGAATTGCTAATATTGGGAAGGCAATTAAACCAATGTGGGCGTTTTTTATTCCAAGAAGTATTGACTCATATTCTGAAGTTTGAACAACAGTGCAGCCAAGAGGGTCTCCTCCTAAAACTGAACAAGCTTCCTGAAGAGAGATAAAGGATAAGACTAAAGAAGCCAATGTCGCAAGAATCATTAGAACTATTATTATCCAATACTTTGTCTTATTTCTCATTTTTTAATATGGAAAAGATATTTTAAAAGGGTTATGGAGCAATTAGTTACTTTTTTAACGGTGGGAGCAACCTTCCCAACAGCAAGGTCTTCGCATTCCACCTGTAAGCTTTGACTTAGCCTTTTCGATTCTAATTTTTCTTGTCTCCTCTTTTTTGGCAGATTCAACCCAGCAAATCCATTCATTTCGTGCAAGGGGAGTAATATCTTCCCACACTTCTCTTGCCTTCTCAGAAGAAGCAAGCATTTTTTTTAAATTGGATGGCACCTTGTGAACAGTACCAGAAGAAATTTCTTTTCTTGCCATTTATCTTTCTCTTTTATTTATTTTCAAATTTATTTCCCTTCATAAACTTTTTTCAATTCCTTAATATCAATTTTTTTCATCTTAAGAACTGCACTCATAACTCTTTCTGTCTTTTTTGGATTTTTATCCTGCATCATTTTTTCTAAATCTTCTGAAACAATTTGCCAGGACAAACCATATTTATCCTTCAGCCACCCGCACTGCTCCGACTCAGGAACTGCAGAAAGTTTTTCCCATATAAAGTCTATTTCTTTTTGGTCTTTGCACATTACCATGAAGGAAATTGACTCATTAAATTTAAACGGGTGCTCATGATTACTGTCCATCACCATAAATTCCTGGTCCTCGAGCGCAAAGGCAGCATGTTTTATTGTTCCTTCTTTGTTCGGTTTCTCACCTTTCCCGTAGAGAGTAGTGTCTCCTACTTTTACATTTTTGAATACTGATGCGTAAAACTTGATTGCCTCTTCTGCTTTCCCGTATACGTCCCCTATAAACATAAGAGTTGGAACGATTTTTTGCTTTATCTCACGATTGCCTACAAACATTATTTGCCAGGATAAACCATACTTATCCTGTAACCAGCCATACTTTTCACTAAAAGGGTATTTCTCCAGAGGCATGAGAACCTTCCCTCTTTCAGAAAGCTCAGTCCATAATTCATCAACTTCTTTTTCTGTTTTACACCCAACAAAAAATGAAATGGAAGGATTGAATTTAAAAATTGGACCCCCGTTTAAAGCTAGAAATTTTTGCCCGACAAGTTCAAACTCAACGGTCATAACAGAACCTTTTTTCATTCCTGAAGCTTCTGAACCTGAATCTCCATATTTTGAAACATTCAGAATTTTTGAATTTTTAAAAATGGAAGCGTAAAAATTCGCAGCTTCTTCGGCACTCTTATCAAACCACAAGCAGGGCATTATCTTTTGTTTTGTCATTTTATTTTTTCTTAGGATAAGAATAATTAATCATCCATTGAACTCCAAATTTATCTTTAAGACTGCCGTAATAGTCACCCCAGGTTTGATCAGCTATTGGCATCTCTATTTTCCCACCCATAGAGAGAGCTTTGAAAAGTCTATCTGCTTCTTCTTTACTTCCCGGGTTAATTGAAATGTGGAAATTGTTACCTATAACCAATTTTTTCCCTAAAGACTCTAATGCATCTGTTGCCATAAGGAACATGTTTTTGTCTATTGGTAATGCAACATGCATAATTTTGTTTTTATCCTCTTTAGAGATGTTCACGCCTTCAATTGGCATATCTTTGAAGCGAACAATAGAAGTGAATTCCCCCCCGAAAATTGATTTATAAAAATTGAAAGCCTCTTCCGTATTTCCTGGAAAATTTAGATAGATATTAATTTTTACCATTTTATTTTTGGACAACTGTTTTAAATCCTCCATAAGCCATTCTTTTCACGTCAAAAGGCATGGGTTTACCTTTGTGTTTTTCCATTTCCTTACTCATTTCTGCCATTACTTTTTTGTTCACACTGTCTCTATGTTTTTTTGATTTATATATAATAAAAGAAAACCAGACACTCTCTCCTTTTTTTAATTTGGTAAGTTCAGGGAATGTCAAGGCTTTCATTTCCCCCATATTAGGAGTCATGTCGTCCCCGACACATTCAAAATATTCTAAAGCTCCGTACTTTTTCCAAATCTTTCCCCCAGATTGTGCCATTTTCTCATAATCTTTAATTTTATTTTTTGGAACTACAAGAACAAAACCATCAACATACGTCATTTATGTCTCACCTCCATTCATGCCATGAATTGGCTCAATCATGCTAAGAAGATTTCCTTCTCTATCATAAAAAGATACATACACCCCCACAGTTGGTATCTCAATAGGCTCACCTATAACTTTTCCTCCTGCTTCTTTAACTTTCTTTACATGTTTTTTAATGTCATCTACAGAAATAACTACTGAAGGACGTTTTTGGGATTTACCGTCAGAACCTTTTTCATCAGAATCCTTAGTCATAACAACGAGGTAATCATTCATGTCTTCCCATAACTGATTTGCTTCCCAGCCAAAGACTTTAGCATAAAATTCATGCATACGCTTCCTGTCTTCATCAGAAATTTCGAAATGGACAACCGAGCTTTTTTTAATTTTAATCATTTTTATACCAAAATCCACGATTATTTAAGTTTGAGTTGTAGAGAAATAGACTGCAAAAAATTAATTAAAAAGTTTAAAACTTCATTCTTTTCTTTCCGAATTTCTTCATGAGCTTTTGAAGTTGCCTGGGGTTTACCCCTTTAGACATGTCAAAGTCAGAAGAATCCTTTACCATAGTTTGAAGCATGTCATATTGCTTAAGAAGACTTCTTACTTCAGAAGTTTTAACTCCTGCTCCATCTGCAATTCTTCCTAGCCTTTTTGTTTCTTTTTTTATAAGTTCTGGGTTTTCTCTTTCACTTTTGGTCATTGATTTCAGAATGTGCTCCCACTTTTCGACTTTCTTTTGCTGATTCTCTAGAGCCCCCTCCGGAATTTTTGCGTTTCCCAGTCCTGGAACCATCGACTTTATTTTATCAAAACCGCCAAGTGAATTCATAGATTTTACCTGTTCAACAACATCATCCAAAGTTAAATTTCCTTCAGTTAACCGCTCCTCAATTTTCTTTTGACTTTTTTCATCCGTCACAGACCTAACTTTTTCAATTAAAGAATGCAAATCCCCCATTCCAAGAAGACGGGACAAAAAGGATTCAGGGTTAAATCCCTCGATATCATTAATCTTTTCACCCGTTGTTATGAAGTAAACCCCCGACTTGGTTTCAGCACATGCACTCAGAGCGCCTCCACCTTTTGCAGTCGAGTCCATTCTTGTAATTATCACGCCGGTGACCGTTAAAGACTTAGAAAACTTTTCCGCCTGGTTTTTTGCAGCTTGCCCTATATCCCCCGGCATAACTAAAATTGTTTCATCAGGTTTTATCTCTTTATTTAAAACTTCTATCTCTTTAACTAATTCCTTATCCAGGTCGTGCCTTCCTGCAGTATCAATGACAACTAAATCATATTTTTCAAGTTCTTTTTTATTTTTCTTCCATATTTTAACGGGGTCACTTTCCTTAAGGTCTGTAAAAACGTGAAGATTATTTTTTTCTCCTAGCTGAATAAGCTGTTCCTTTGCTGCCGGTCTCCACACGTCAAGCCCTACAAGTGCAATCTTTTTTCCCCTCTTTTGAAAATAGTTTCCAAGTTTTGCAACGGTTGTTGTTTTACCTGACGCATACAACCCAACAAGCATAATTTTTGTCTGCTTTTTCTCTTTCAGGATAAGCTCCTTTTCCTCCCCTAAAATTTTTACAAGTTCATCATGAAGAGTTTTAATCAAGTGCTCTTTTTTTTCAATGCCCTTTACTCTCTCATCAAATGCAACTTTTCTTATTTTTTCAGAGAGTTCTTTAACCAAAATTATGCTTACATCTGCTTCAATTAAAGCCCTTTGAAGCTCCCTAACGATTTGCTCCACTAAATTCTTGTCCAGAAATATTGCATTTGAGATTTTATCTGTTGTTTTTTTAAGGGCTTCCCCCAGTTTTTCTAACATGTTTTTAGAAGTGATTAGATAATTATTAAGGTTTTGGGTTTATCAATTTCTAAAGCAAAATCAGTGACAGAATGGATTAATAGCAATCAATTAATCCAACCCCAACTTTTCAATAAACTTTTCTTTATCAAACTTTTCAAGGTCCTTGTATTCCTGGCCTGTCCCGAGGTAAAGTATCGGTTTCTTTGTTATGTAACCGACACTTAGTGCGGTTCCGCCTTTTTCATCAATGTCAGCCTTGCTTAAAATTATCCCGTCTATTCCAATTGCTTCATTAAAAGCTTTAACCTGGTCCACCGAATCATTTCCTGTTATTGATTCCCCAAGAAAAATTACTCTGTCGGGCTTGCAAACTCTTTTTATTTTTTCCATTTCTCTTAGCAGGTTTTTTGCTGTGTGCATTCTTCCGGCGGTGTCAATTAAAACCGCTTTTATTTTGTTTTTTTCGGCATATTTTATTGCATCAAAACCTACTGAAGCCGGGTCACTTCCGTACTCATGACTAATCACATTTATTCCGAGCTTGTCTCCATGGTTTTTTAACTGCTCAATTGAAGCGGCTCTGAAAGTGTCTCCTGCTCCCAAAACTGATGAAATTTTTTTTGACTTTAAAAGACTTGCAAACTTTGCAATTGTGGTGGTTTTTCCCGCCCCATTTACACCACAAAACAAAATTACATAAGGAGACTTTTTCTCTTCAATTTCTTTTACAAGGTCGAAAGGGGTTACCAAAACCTGGGATATTGTTTCCTTCAAACTTTTCTTTATTATTGAACCAATCTCATTTTTGTTCAGGTCCTTACCCACAATTTTTTCCTTTAATTCATAAATTATTTTTTCAGAAATGGAGAGTGCAACATTATTCTCGACAAGAATCATTTCCAAATCTTCAGAATACTCCTGAAAATCTTCTGAAGAAATCATCTTTTTGCCTGAGAAGAGGTGCTTGAAAAAGGATTTTTTCTCTTCCTTTTCTATCTCTTTTGATTCTTTTTCTATATCTTCAGAAATTTTCTTCCCGACTTCCCTCTCAGTTTTGTCAAAAACCTTTTTTTCGGGTTCGATATACTCGTGGTCTTCTATGGGCTTTATTTCTTCTTTTCTTTTTTCTTCCTTTTTCTTTTCCTTCTTTAGTTCTTTCTTTTTTTCTTTTGAGGTCTTCTCAACCCTCGTTTCTTTTAAAAGTTCTTCTTTCTCTTTCTCAATTTCTGAAACTTTTCCAATCCATGATTTTAGCTTGTCCTTTAGTTTGCCGAACATACAAAAACAAAAGTGTAAACGTTTAAATAGTTTTTTTCTTAATAAGAAATATGGAAATCCTGCTTTTTGGGATTGCAATTTTTCTTGGGGCTCTAATAGGGCTGCAAAGAGAATTCAGCCAGCAAAAAGAGCATATTCACCGGTTTGCAGGAATAAGGACCTTCATTTTAATCACCTTTTTCGGAGCGATACTTGGTTTTCTCGGAGGAAACTTTAACTCTCTTGTCGTTGTTCTTGGATTTATTTCGATAATTGTTCTTGCATTTTTGTCTTATGTAATAACTTATTTAAGGTTTAAAGGAACTACAATACTTACAGAAATTGCAGCAATAATGGCTTATATTATCGGGGTTATGTGCACAACCGGCAATGTTGAACTTGCAACAATTTTTGGGATTTTAGTTACAGCATTTCTTGCGTTTAAAAATAAACTTCATGGTCTTGTAAAAAAACTTGACAAAAAAGAAATTTTTGCAGTAATTAAATTTGCATTAATTTCTCTGGTCATTCTGCCAATACTTCCAAACAGAAACTATTCTCCAACAGATGTTCCTGGCTTGAGAGAACTTCTTTTGAATTTTGGACTTAGTTCCGATTTCCTTTCCAAACTTAACATTTTCAATTTCCATGATATCTGGCTCATGGTCATTCTTGTAACTGGAATAAGCTTTTTCGGATATTTTCTTGTTAAAATTACGGGTCCAAAAAAAGGTCATGGAATTCTTGGGGTAATAGGCGGCCTTGTATCTTCAACCGCCGTCACTCTTTCAATGTCAGAAGAGAGTAAAGGTCAAAAAAAAGTTTCTCCTTACATTCTTGCAACAATTATTGCAATGTCGATAATGTTTATCCGTGTAATTTTTGAGGTTGCAGTCGTTAACAGTTCACTACTCCCGATTATTTTTTTGCCTATGATTGTAATGTTCAGTCTTGGGATTCTTTCTTCACTTTATTTCATAAGAAAAAAAGAAACAAAAAAACAGGCAAAAGAAATTAAATTTGAACAGCCATTTGCAATTGTTCCAGCCTTAAAATTCGGGGGATTCTTTTTGCTTGCTCTTTTAATTTCAAGAATCGGTCAAATTTTATTGGGACAATACGGTATTTACGGTGCAAGCATTTTGTCGGGTCTTGTTGATGTTGATGCAATAGTCCTTTCAATGTCGAGCCTTTCTAAAAGCGGGGAAATAACGAGGATTACAGCATCAGCTTCCATAATCCTTGCCTCAATTTCAAACACCTTTGTAAAAATGGGAATTGCTCTTTTTGTGGGGGATAAAAAATACGGAAAGGTTATTGCGGGAATTTTCGCAATTATCCTGTTAATCGGAGCCCTCACATTGTTTCTTCTTTAGTAAGGATTATAAAACCGCTAAGCTTGTTTGAAAGATGAAAAAGAGGTTCAATATTTATCTTTTTCGCCACGGCAGAACTGATTTCAATGTTAAGGAGAAGTTTACTGGCTGGAAAGATGCGCACCTGGTTATTCGAGGGAGACTGGATTCTAAAAGGATAGCCAAAAAACTAAAAGACAAAAAGTTTCAGGTTGCAATAAGAACGTCTCTTTCAAGATCAAAAGAAACATTGAATTACGTTTTAAAATATCATCCGGAGTGCAAAAAAATTTTAATTGATAACCGGGTAATCGAAAGGGGCTATGGAATTTTAGAAGGGGAAACTCATAAATCGTTCATAAAAAAAATAGGGAGAGAGGCTTATGACTTAAGGCTTGAGGGGGATGCAATTGAGAACCTTAATCCTAAATTAAAAAGGAAAGTTGAAAAATTTCTTGGGGAAAAAGAATATGATGCAATCCACAGAGGATATAATGTTAAAGTTCCCGGAGGAGAATCCTTTCTTGATGTTGAAAAAAGGGTAAAATCTTTTATAGCCTGGCTTAAAAAATACGTGAAAAAAAATAAAGTCAACGTTGCAATATCTGCACATGGCAATTCAATTAGACTTTTCAGGAAAATAATGGAAAATTCTTCCAGGGAAAAGGCAACAGAATGGATTATTCCCTATGATAAAGTTTTTGTCTATAAGGTTTAAAGAAGTTTGAAATAATTTTTAAGTAGTACAGGAACATATTAAAAGAAAACTTTCTTTTTTATAAACATGATTACCTACAAAGACATTTATGAGTCGGCCAAAAAAGAAAGGTACTCAGAAAAACTTCAGCCAATTCCAAAAAATTTTGTAAAGGAAGTTTCAAAATATCTTGAAGAAAAAAAATCTGCTGCTTCAAAAGAGGAAACTATTTTTTCTGATGTTCTTATTAAGACTAAAAAGCAGCTTGAAAATGCTGTTACCCTGTTTCATGAGCTTTTGAGAAGAAGAAGGAAAAAAATTATGAATCTCGTTTTGATTGCAAGCGAAACCGGCATTTCAAAGCAGGATTTTAATAATATGCTTTTAATTGAAAAAGAGCTGTTTGAAGAACTTATGAAATCAATTGAATTTTTAGACAAAAAACTTGGAAACATGCTTACAGGCGGAAAAGATGAAGAAACAAAAGAAAATGTCTTTGTTGTATTCCTGGAAAATGTCAATGAGTTTAAATCTCCCGAAGGAGAAAAGTTCGGGCCTTACAGTGCAGGGCAGTTTTCAAACCTTCCAAAAAGTGTAGCTCAAATCTTTCTTTCTGACAAAATTGCTGAGAGCATGGAAAATTGATTTTTCAGTAAAGTTTTATCAAATATAAGTTTTTAGGAAAGTTTATCAAATGGGAGTGTTGTTATTTTTAGACCACACTCTTTTAAATAAAATATTTATTATATTTTTTCATGGGTCAAAAAGTAAAAGTTCTGCAAAAATCACAAACTATTTTTCAGTTCTCAGCAGAATTTATAAAGTACTGTAAATTTAATGCAGTAATTAAAACAGAAAAACAAAAAATGACAGTAAAAGACTTAAACATGGGGAATTTCAAAGAGGAAGTTCTTGAATCAAAAAATCCAGTTATTATAGATTTTTATGCAGACTGGTGCGGACCATGTAAAATGCTAAAACCGGCATATAACAAAATCAGCGAGGAATATGAAGGAAAACTTGATTTCAAAAGGCTTAACACTGAAAATGAGGAAATTTTAGCTATGCAATTTGAAATTCGGGGAATCCCCTCTTTAGTTATAGTTAAAGACGGTGAAGAAATTGGAAGAATTGTGGGATATATGGGTGAAGAACAGTTAAAATCAAAGATTAATGAAATACTCAAAAAAATTTAATTTTCATAATGATAGACTTTGCATGTAAAAAATTTGACCTGGATGAAGTGATAAAATGCGTTCTCGGGTTAGCGAAGTCTGAGTACAAACTTTTAAAATTTCTTGCAGAGAACGACACTAAATTTACAACTGAAGAACTTTCAAAAAGGTTAAAACTTGACAAGTCGACAATTCAAAGGTCAATAAAAAAACTCCATGAAAAAAATCTTGTTTCAAGGTCACAGATAAACCAATCAGTCGGGGGATATGTTTTTTTATATAAAATTAAGGATAAAGACAATGTAAGGAAAGTTGTTTCGGAAACAGTTGATAACTGGATATCGACACTCAAGAAAAAACTTTCTGACTGGTAAGATTTATTAATTTACATAACCTTAAGCCTATATGAAAAGAATTTATTCTGGCATCTCTGTAACTATCTTTGGAATAGCTTTAATCATAGCTTCATTTATATGGGAATATTTTATATTAATTTACGGGATTCCGATTTTTATTATAGGAATTGTGATCCTCTTAAACCGAAGAGAGGATAAAATTGAGGAATTAAAATATAAAAAAGGAGGAAAAAAGATTAAAAAATGAAAGAAATAATTGCAACAACAACTTTCGATGTTCCAGGGAAAAAGATTGCAGAAGTTTTGGGTATTGTAAGGGGAAACACCGTCAGATCAAGGAACATTGGGCGTGACATAGGTGCTGCATTTAAGAACCTGGTTGGAGGGGAAGTTAAAACTTATACCGAGATGGTTAATCAATCAAGAGACGAAGCATATAACAGAATGATTAATGAAGCAATTAAATTGGGTGCCAACGCGGTAGTAGGATTAAGATTTGCAAGCTCTACTGTAATGCAGAATACTTCAGAAATTTTAGTTTACGGAACTGCTGTTAAATTTAAATGAATAACCCCATTTAATTTTAAATAGAATAAGCCTGCAGAGAGAGTTGAACTCCCGACCTACTCATTACAAGTGAGTTGCTCTACCACTGAGCTATGCAGGCATAAATTATCAAAATAAAAATTGCTTTTAAATATTACGATAGTAAATGAGAGGTTAATTTCACATATTATTCCCATACTCTCTATTGTTCAAAATAAATTTTAAATAATTTCTTACCCTTTCTTCTCTTCTGTTTCTAGAGTTTTTTCTTTTTCTGAAGCTTTTTGTTTTGCAGGAACTATCTCTTTTTCAACCTTCAAAACTCTTATTTCGCAAAGCGATAAAGGATAAATTTTTTTGAGTTTGAGTGAAAGTTCCTTTTGAATTTTACCTTTCATAACTTCGTCAAACATTTTTTCATCTGTCAAATCTTTTGCCCAGGATACAAGCTCTTCCTTTGCTTTATTTCTAATAGCCTTTCTTACAGCCCTTGAAACTTTCCTTCTTGTGACTAAAAATGGCTTTATTCTCACTTGAGAAAATTTCCCTTCTGTTGAAAAAGAATCTTCAACATAATTTGTTCCACGCCTAACCATTCTTCTCAAGTAATATGGCAAAATCCTAATTTCCATCGGAAGAACATGGACTTCATCACCATCCACCCGTGTTTTAAAAGTTAAAATGGCAGACTTTCCTTTCAAGATTCTTGTCAAATCGTATTTGATAAATCTGTTTCCCAGCTCTTTTACTTCATAAGCCTGAAGCTGAGTTTCTTTCCTTATCAAAGGCATTTCAACATTGAAGAATCTTTTTTTTCTTTTTGCAATTGCCATTTTATTCTTGTATTACCCTCCCTGCTCTTGTTCCTTTCTTTTGATATTTTGACTTGCCGCAAACTTTACATGTGTACATAATATTTGTCTTTTTTGTTGTCTTTGATTTTCTTTTAAACTTTGAAACAGCAGGTTTTGAACCCCATTTTCCTTTGTTCCCTATTCCCACTCCAAGACCCCTCAGTTTCGCTCTTGCAATACCTCCTCTTTTAAGAGTTCCTCTTTTTCCTCCTGTTGAAACCACTTTTATTTTCTGCTCTGTCTGCTTATTGCAATGAGGGCAGTATCTTTTTGTTATTTTCGGGAGCTTCATCAAATTAGACTTGAAAATTGGTTTATAAAGTTTTTTATAAGATGGTGTCATAGTTAAATTATGAGAGTTAAATTTTCAAAAGAAAAAGAAAGAGAATTTATAGATAAAGTTTTAGAAAAAACGGGTTCACCTTCACTCAGAGAACTCCTAAACAGGGGGGTCGATTTAAACTATAGTTCTTTAAAAAATTATTATTCGGAAAGGAGGTCCCTTCCTTTAAATTTATTTGAAAATCTGTGCAAACTTTCAGGAATAAATAAAAATGAGCTGGACTTTGAAATCACTTCCGAAAACCGAGGTCAGATTATCGGGGGTAAGAAAAGCAGAAAAAGAAAAAGATTAAATACCCAAATTTCTTAAATTTTCTATGATTGGTTCACCTTACAGAAGAGATGTGAAAAAAAAGATTTTAATGATTCTTGATATCCTCCTTGGAATTTATCTGATCAACATGAACCTCAAATTTTTAGGCTCTTTTAGTTTGGGGGATACAGTTAACAATTTCATTTTTTTTATTGTTGGACTCTTGCTTATCCTTAACTTTTTATATCTTTTATTTTTCTCAAGAAGAGTAAGACTTATGTGAAATTACCCTTGGTTTAAACAAATATTTATATATGTGTTTTTCATTTTACATTGATGATTTATGGGGGTGTTAAAAAGAAAGGGCAAATAACTATTTTTGTAATTATTGCAATAGTAATAATTGCTTTGGGAGCATCATATTTTGCATTTAAAGACACCCTTTTTCCAAAAGAAATTTCTTCAACTTTTGAACCTGTCGAAACAGAATTTTTAAATTGTCTCCAATCTAAAACCCAAACCGGGATTAAATTATTAGAAACTCAAGGGGGGTACATTACTCCTCCTCCTTTTGTTCCGGGTTCAAGCTATATGCCTTTTTCAAGCGAGCTTGATTTTTTTGGTGCAAGAGTGCCTTATTGGTATACGGTCAGTGGGAACAATATTCCCCTAAACCAGGTTCCTTCAAAAGAAAAAATGGAAGAAGAAATCTCAACATATTTAGAAGGACAAATTGAAAGCTGTAACTTTAATTCATTTACGGGAGAAGGGTATACTGTTATTAAAGGGGTTCCAAGCGCTGAAGTGTCAATAAAAAATAATCTTGTAAGAGTCTTTCTTGATATGGATCTTAGTGTGAAAAAAGGTGATGAAACAACTCTTATAACTAATCACGAAACTCAGGTTGATTCAAAATTAGGAATTCTTTACGAAGAAGCAGTCAAATTTTACAATATTGAAAAGAAAGAGATGTTTTTAGAAAACTATTCAATTGACTTCTTAAGGCGTTATGCCCCCGTTGATGGCTTTGAATTATCATGCTCCCCAAAAATATGGAATGCCAATCAAATTTTTGGTGAATTAAGAAACGCTACAAGAGACAATTTTTTAGCAATGCAAAATTCAGGAAGCAGTGAAGAATATTTTAATTTAAATTTGCCAATAAATTCAGAAGTTAGGATTATTAATTTTGAAGACTGGCCTTCAACTTATGAAGTTGAACCTGCAGATTCGCCTGTTCTTGTCGCAAATTCTGTTGGAAACCAGGAAGGTCTTGGAATTTTAGGATTTTGTTATGTGCCTTATCATTTTGTTTATGACATGAAATATCCTGTTTTAATTCAATTGATGCAAGATGATGAAACTTTCCAATTTCCTCTCCCAATAATAATTGAGAACAATGTTGCAATAAAAAGAGGGAGTGTAACTTCAGCATCGACCTCAAATACAAATCTTTGTGAAGAAGGAGCAAAATCAAATGTGACTGTTTCACTTGTTGATTCAAACTCGAATCCTGTTGAGGGAATTGTTTCTTATGAATGCCTTGGATCAGTCTGCGAGATAGGAGAAACTAAAAACGGGAAAATAAGGGGGGAATTTCCTGAGTGTGTTAATGGAATTGTTTCTGTTAAAAGTGAAGGATACAAGGAAAAGAAAAATGAATTTTCATCGGTTAGAGATGGGGAGATAACTGTTGCAATGGACAAAGTTTATGAAAAAGCAATCTCTTTAAATTTAATAAACAGTAAATCAAATGAAAAGACAATAATAACTTTCAATCGTAAGGACTCAAAAGAATCTTACACTCTTGTTTATCCTGAAAATAAAAAAGTTAATTTAAGTGAAGGAACTTATGGAATAAGGGTTTACACTTATGATAATGGAAGCCTCAATTTCCCTGCAACAACAATAAAGCAGTGCGTTGACGTTCCGTCGGGAATAGGGGGAATTTTTGGAATTACTCATGAAGAATGCTCAAACATTAACATTGCAGAGCAGGAGATAACAAATGTCCTTGTTGCCGGAGGAAAAAAAGAAGTTTATTTTTCTCTTTCGGATTTATCAAAGGATAATCTTCTTAAAATAGAAGTTGAAAGGTATAATAATCCTGTATCACTTCAGGAACTCCAAATAATTTATTCTTTAGTTGAAGTAAAGGAGGTAAAAGTCAGTTTAGCATGAAAACAAAATTGATTTTTGGATTAATATTTATTCTAATTTTCCTTAGCTTTGCTTCTGCCGCTTACACCGAATCAAATTCCAGATTTACAAATTCCCAGCAAGGCTCATTTTTTGGAACACAAACAGATGAAATAAACATTAACAGTGAAACGTGCCAGACTGGACAGGATTTTCTAATCCAAATTGCTCCGGGTGGATGCAGCCCCCCCGTTGTCAGAAGTGACTTACTTGAAGAACAGAACGTTCCCGTATTCTGCAAACTTCAGGCTCTTAAAATAAATCCTGCTGTCAGGATTGTTTCAATTGACTCAGTAAGTTTCGGATCAGATTATCCAAGAGATGTTTCAACGATTGCATTTTTTCCGACATATTCAGCTCTTGGTCTTGACAGACAACTTACAGGTTCTGGATGGAATGACATTGGTTACGCGGTAATATACTTAAGACAAAACCCGGATGAATCATCTATTCCTGAATTTGTTTCGGGAAATTTAAAGGCAAGAATAAGGTATAGCGCAATTGATGCATTCGGCTCAGTTGACAGGACTTTATACCTTCCACTCTTGAGCGACGATGAATTTGACGAACTCGAAGGCCAATATGCATTTTTTAACCAGATGGGATACTTAAGAGCAGATGAAATAGGGGATGATTTTGCAACAATAGACATTTATTCAGGAGTGTATGAAAGAGCTCTTGGAAATACCGGAAGCACAGAAAAACAAAAAATACTTTCAAGAAGTCTTGACATTGGTGAAACCTCTTCTTCATTTTTTTTGCCTGGATTTGGATGCTTCGCCTCATCTTACCTCAGACTTGACAAGATTGAAGGAAAAGATACCCGGGCAGTTATAAAAGTTAATTCAGAAGTTTTTGAAATTAAAAGAGGTGAAACATTTTTAAACGGAATATGCAGCGTAACCGATGACCCCGAAAAAGAAGGGTTAAGAGAAACTGTTAAAATTTCATGCAGAGGGGATGAGAAAAGAGAATCCTTTATTTTGAGAATTGAACCAACTATAAATTTAAGTATTAATGGGGCGCAAAAGGAGTACAAGGTTGGAGATTATTTGTATAATAACGGTGAGTACTCTGTATATTTAGGATATGTCGGAACAACTCCAAATAAAAACACTCTTGAAAATTCTTTAGTTTATTTAGTCACAGTTCCCGGGCCACAATTAGAAAAACTTGACGACGGAACTTTAAAATCAGTTGCAAGAGTAGCTGAAAATACTTTAAGAAGTGACAAAAGTATTTCTGACATTGCAAAGTCTATATTTGGAGTCCTTGCTTCAAGTTTTGAATGGCTTTTTGACGGGAACAATTTTGAACTTGTTCAATATGGTCACCCCGAAAGCGACATTTTTGGTGCAAGTGTTGAAATAAAAAGTTTTGGCGTTGGAACAAACTTGGATTTTGGAAATCAAACACTTGAAGGCTATTACGGGAGTGCGCTTAAAGATTATGAAAAGGTAAAGAACAATTTCGGAAGCGAAAAATACCCTGAAGGAACAAGTTACGTTCTGGGGGAAAAATCCCTAAAAGAATTAATTGATTTATCTGAAATACTCCAGCAAAGAGAAGATTTGAAAAGATATTGCGATTTATTCAAAACAAATTACCCCGATTCAAAACTTGATGTTTCACCATGTGAAGGAATTCCAAAGTACTTTAACGATGGTATTTCATCAAAAACAATTTTAATTGGTGGAGATTATAAACAAATCTCTTTTGAAGGAATTTCTAAACCGGAATTTAATGATTATGGAATTGAAATTACCGTTAGAAAAGGGAATGAAGTGATAAATGAACCAATTAAGATGACAAAAGGCGACACAATTTACCTTGATTCTTTATTTAGCTCAAATTCGGGTGTTGGACAGATATATTCCATTGATAACGCAATAGGAGGGGATGGAAAAATTTATTTCCAGTATTATTACAATATAAAACCCACTGAATATCTCCCTCCCGGAACTAAAATGGAGTGGCTTTGGTCTGCAGACCAATTAAACTGGATGGATGCTTCAACTTACATTGTCAATGGCGGGGCATTTGACAGACAAAAACCTACAGCATCCGCTCTTCAATTAATTTCTCAATTAAAAGACAATTCATACGAAAATGGAAAAGAAAAGATACTTGGAGTAGACGGAAATTATGAAAATAAGGAGTTTATAAAATTAAATGAGATACTTGACAGCGAACATGCATCACTCCAGTTCAACATTCAAAATAAAAGTATAACTTCTTTAATTGCCACTTTCCTTACTTCAACGAATCAAAGACTTGAAATAAACTCTCCTCATAACATTGATGGAACTGGATATGTGTTTATAATAGACAAAATAAACCTAAAAAAAGTTGCAAAGGTTTCAATTCACACAGAGATAAGAGAATCCAGTGAGGTTGAATTTAATTTTAATGTTGGAATTGAAAAAAGGTCAATACAACTTTCTCCTGACCAGATAAGAAAGCAAATAGAAGCAACAACAAAACTTACAAATAAACTTGAAAGCATTTCAAACTCTCTTTCGACAGTTGTTGACACGATGCAAAATGTGTGTGTTGCAACCGGAGCAGTCTTAACTCTTAAAAATTTAATTTTTAATTCGGGAACTGAAAGCCTGGCAAGAACTCAGGTTATGAATGGTGAAAGAGGATGGTATGAATTATGCAATAAGCGGGTAAACCTTGGAGAGTATGGCTCGGTTGATGAATGCCTTTTTGAAAATTCTGGGGAAATTGAAACTCAAATTGATCAAATGAGTGAAGTCATGTCTGAACAAAATGAAAGAATTTCAAATTTAGAAAGTCAACCGGGCGTAACAAATGAAGGAGGGTTCTTAGAGCAAGATGTTATTAATCAGGAAGAATTAATTAAAATATACTCTCCTCAAGTTTCAAACGGGTTGCCTTCAGAAGTTGTTAATCCTGACGACACAAGCGAAAAAATAGATTTGACTAAAGCCAAATCTTCTCTAACTGTTGACAGATTTAAAGATGGAGTTTATAATATTGAGGACGCAAGAGAAATAGAACTTTATTCAAAACTTAAAAATCAATATCCAAATGAACCTCTTTATGAAAAAAGGCTATACACTGCCCTTTACAGCCTTCAAACTAACTCCGACAACATAGTCAAGCTTAATGATGCTGCAAATATTGACAACATTAATTCAAATGATGTAACAGTTCTCTCTGTGGGTAAAGATGTTGAAGTTTCCCCATACTCAGGCAAAGTTGCAAGTGATTTTAGTCAAAGAAGTTTCACAACCGGACTTTCTTCAACAACTCCTGTTCAAAAAATGATTACAACGCAAGGAGATGTTTATTATGCAGTTTTAGAGGAAAAAATTTCTGGTCAGTTTCACATAAAAAAAGATGATGCTGGATTAATTGTTTATTCTGAAAACGGGGTGTCAAGAGTTTCTGAGGATAAACTTCCAAAAGAAATATTCCAAATTTATTTCCAAAGATATGACTCTGCTTCTTACAGCACTCCAATTAAAGACCCTGAAATAAAATATTATGAAACAGAGCCTTACAAGGGACTTCCTGCTGTTATTCCATTTGACGTCGATAATGGATGGTATGCCTATATCCCTCAAACTACAACAATTACTCAAACAAGAAGTTACGATGACTCTGCAAGAATAAACAGCTTTTGGTTATGTAATGCTGGTTCGAATGGATTAATAGAGTACAATCCTGTTGGTCAGGATGAAATTTGTGAACTGTTTAACCTTGGAACGGGACAGTTAATTAATCAATTCCCGGGTCTTGAATCTTCAGAAGCTTCAGTTTTGGTGAGAGATGCTGTTCGTGCAATTGAGACGGCTTCAAGAGCGTATAGAGATGGAGTAAGAAATGTTAATGTGAACGGAAAAATTATTGAAGTTGGAACTCCAGCACTCGATTTGCCAACGACAGAATGTACTGATGTTATGAGTCCGACTGACTGTCAGATTTTATTTAATGCCTGTGACCCTGTAATTTGCCCTTCATCAAGATGTGACTTTGGAGGGGATTATCCTGTAAGAGACGTCATACAATCAGGTATTATCGGAAGCGTTGCATTATGCCTTCCTAATTGGAATGAAGGAATTTATGTTCCTGTGTGTTTAACCGGAGTTAAAGCAGGTATTGACGGATTTATTTCAGTTACAAAATCATACTCTGAATGCCTTAAAACAAGTCTTGATGAGGGGAAGACCGTCGGAATTTGTGATGAGATTTATAGTATTTACGGATGCGAACTTATATGGAGAACTGCTTTACCTTTAGTTAAACTTACAATTCCAAAAATTGACAGTTTAATTTTTGGTGGGGGAGCTAAAGGTGGAGGAGAATATGTTGGAGGGGTTCAAGGAGCGTTAGATAACGCGAAGGCTTCAATTGATTTCTTCACTCAAAACTATGCCATTAATTCATATGATACATTTAAAGCAAGAAGCCAGGAAGAAGTTGGAACTGCAGTTTGCAAAAACTTTGTTTCGGTTGCCTTTCCTCAGTATGCAGGAACTTTAAATACTCTGACACAAGCGGACAGCCCTCCTCAGTTTACAGCAAACTTTGAGGTAATCCCTTTTTCAAGTGCAACAAACCCGCCACAAGTCCATTATAAAGTATTTTTCCATATATTTGCAGGAAATAATGTTGGAGCTTATTATCAGGTTTATTTGAAAACAGACGGCTCTTCATTTTATCAGAATATTGCTCCAATAAGATCAGTTGATTCTGATTATATCCCTGTTGGAGAGTATGAAACGAAGACTCTTGATTTTACAGGACCTGAAGGATACACAGAGCTTTGTGTTAGAGTTAATAACCAGGAAGAATGCGGGTTTGGAAGCGTAACTACAGACTTTGCACTTAATTATCTCAAAGACCAGTACATTCAGGCAGAAGCAAATTCAACAGACATTACAACTCAGGAAGAATGCATTTCGGGTGGCCCTAACTTATATAATTTACTTGGACTGAATGTTCAGGAAGGGGTATCTGACTTGATTTCGCCTTCTTTATACAATGAAGGAATAACGAGAGTTTGTTCGACTGACAATCCAGGGTCAACCGATGAAGTTGGAAACATAAATCAGAGATGGATTGAAGTTGGATATTGCGGGGGCAAAGATGTAAAGTGTTGGATTGATAAAAATACAATTGCAAGAGCAACAAACTTTAAGATAACTGCAGATCAAACACTTGAAAGTTTGACTGCAACATTAGTTGAAAACCTGAAAAACCAAAAAGGACTTCTTAGTGAAAATGAATTTTCAGTTAAACTTAATGAGATTGAAAATGAAGCTTCGGCAGTTAAAAGAATAAGCCTAATTGAATTAATTTATGACAAAGTTTTTGAAAACAACAAAAAAGGATATTTATTACTTCTTGAAGGAAATGCATTTGGGGAACTTTCTAAAGGATTGTACAGCATCCTTGTCGAGCAGGGAAAAATAAAACAGCCTGAAAAATATGATCCTTCTTCTAATGAAACAATAACCGGTCCAGGAAACGTGGAAATTCCTACAATAACTAACCCATTAGTAAGCCCCGAATTTGAAGTGGGAGGGGAAAATGGGATGTGTTACAGATATAGTTCAGACCCAGGATGGCAATGGAAAGGAAACTGCCTTGGATTAGATACGGTAATAGGAACAAACATCTCTAACCCTGACAATGTAGTTCTTTCGAACAAAGAGTGGAAAAGTTTGTATGACCCAGATATAAATTATTATGAGCAGTACCATATTTCAATTGTAAATAATTTAAAGGGTGTAACCGGATATACCGACGGGCTTCAGGTATTAATAGATGTTGTATCAGTTAAAGGAGCAACAATCACTTCAGGGGATATTGAGATGGACCCAAGCAAAATATTTGATGCAAGGGGTTTTGAGGGAGTTGATAACGTTTACTTTGAATATTCTGCGGGTAAGTGGACTTGGAGTTTTGACAAGGAAAGATGGACTGTGGTTCCTGAAAATTTTGTTGAAGTTTCAAAAACTGTATGGGATAATATTTGGGATGGCTTAAAGGTTTTCCTTGGAGGTGTTGGAGACACAATCACTATCGAAACTCTTTCAACAGATGCATATAACCTTGTGAAATCCCTTGAAGGAAAAGATTTCATAACAGGCGCCGCAATAATCTTTTCTGAAGACTACTCTTATTCTGCCGAAACTCAAATAAACGTTCCTGCAAGTTGCTCAGATTATTATAGTGACATAAAAAGCATTGCAAGTGAAAAGGGAGTGGATCCTTATTTGGTTCTTGCGATAATAATTCAAGAATCAAATTGCAATCCTTCAGCAGATTCTGGCAGTTCAGTTGGGCTCATGCAAATAAATAGTGGAGTATGGTGCGGACAATATGGCCTTTCATCCGACAAAACAGAATGTGAAAGG
>JAUYLQ010000058.1 GCA_030699005.1 archaeon | reverse complement strand
GCAATCTTTTTCGTAAAGTCTGTTATGTTATAAAACAAATCCGTGTCAAGCCCGTATGACTGGAGTGCCCCCTGGAGAGTGTAATACTTTTCAAGAAAATCCTGTCCGACTCTTTCTCTCTGATTTTCAACTGAATTTTTTAAGCTCCCTTCAATCTTTTCCCATCCCGAAATTTTGTCTATTTTATTTAAGGCGATTATAAAAGGAGTTTTGTTCAATTTTAAGATTTGAATTACTTCAGAAGTTTGGGGTTTTATGCCTTCATTAATGTCTATAACTAAAACAGCAAGGTCTGCAAGCGACCCCCCTCGTTTTCTTAAATTTGTAAAGGCCGCATGACCTGGTGTGTCAATTAAAAGAAACCCGGGAATATTCAGTTTTATGCCTGACTTTTCAATTAATGGGCACGCAATTTTTAGCTGTTCAGCAGGGTATGAAGTAAATGAAATCTTTTGGGTTATTCCTCCGGCTTCTCCTTCCTGAACGGAGGTCTCCCTAAGTGCGTCAAGAATCGAAGTTTTTCCATGGTCAACGTGGCCTGCAACAGTGCAAATTGGCTGTCTGAGTTTTTGTTTCATAAATACAAAAGTTCAAGGCGGGATTTAAAGTTTTTGGGTTTCGGGGAATTTTGAGGATTAAATTTATAACCCCTTATTTTCTTCCCATTTTATGATAAAAGAAAGAACTCTTAAAGATTTAGAAGAAGAATACAACCTGGACTTAGACGGAGCAATAGAATCAATAAAAAAGGAGAATGCAAAACTTGTTTTGATTCAGTTTCCGGATGGGTTAAAGCAATATGCAACAGCAATAGTTGATTATTTATCCGAAAAAACGGGTGCTGAATTTTTGATTTTTCTCGGAAGTTGCTTCGGGGCATGCGATTACCCTGTTGGAATGGAGAAACTTGGTATTGATTTAACAATCCAATTTGGTCACAATTCTTTAATGCCAAGCTACTTAAATGATGGAAAAGAATTTAAGAGCTAACACCCAGTTAAATTTTTTAGTTCTTCAATTGATTTAATCCCCGTAAACAAATTTCCTTTAATTCTCCATGTTGGGGTCCCTGAAACTCCGACACATTTTTCAGGTTCATAAAAGCAATCAGCAATGTTCAAGAGTTCTAAATTTCCTTTGAAAAGGTCCTCCTGAGTTTTAGAATATGAACTTCCAAACTGAACATAAAGAACAGAATTTTCGCCAATACATTTTATCACTTTTTCCTCATCCGATGGGAAAAATTTTGGCCAAAGAGAGGATACTAAAACAAATAAAAACAAAAATATTATTGCACCTACAAGAACCCTTAATTTTGTTTTTGGCTTCATTTTCGGACATTTTCATGAAAGAATTTGATGTTTTTAATTTTATCCAGTTTTCACATATCTCTTTTTTTACATTTAAATTTAAAAAGAGGAAGGCTCTAAATTTTTAATGGAAACAGAGGTTATTTTACTAAGAATACTTATAACTTTCATTCTTGCAATGATATTTGGATTTCAAAGACAAAAGGCACACAAACCAATTGGATTTGGCACATTCACTTTTGTTGCTATTGGTTCATGCGGCCTTGCATTAATTGGGTTAAAGTTCGGGGGAGGGAACCCCCTTCCAATTCTAGGCGCAATTGTAACAGGAATCGGTTTTTTGGGAGCCGGTGCCTTAATAAAAACCAACGACAAAATTTTTGGCGTTACAACCGCAGCAGGGATATGGGTCTTTTCAATTTTTGGACTTTTAATTGGGGTTGGCGAATATTTTATCGGAGGACTTGTTTACCTTTCTGTTTGGTCAGTCATTCTTGTTGATAAGCACCTTGAAAAACATGGAATAGGTTCATACCAGAAAAGAATTTTCTTTGAAATTAAAAAAGAAAATTCAAAAGACTTTACCCATCTTCTAAGAGGTTTTAACCGGGTAAAAATGATTTCAATTGAGTTTGATAAAAAAAAGAGAACTGAAAAGTTTGAATACCTTGTTGAATGCAAAGGAAAGAAGTTTAGGCAAATAGTCCAGAACTTAGCAAGTTTTCCCTGGGTTGTTTCTTACAGGATTGAATAAATCTTAAAAAAATGAATGAAAAACTTGAAAATGGGATTAACAATCTTTATCTTTACAAACTTGGCGCTCTTAAAGAATTATATTCAACCTTTCTTCTGAGCATTCAAGAGCACATAAATTGGACTAATCGAAATTAATAATCAGGAAGTTCTTCCTGAGGTTTGGGTGCTTTCTTTTTAGGTTTTTCTTTTGGTTCCTCTTTTGGTTCTTCTTCGGAAGTTTCAACTTCTTTCATGTCTTCGTCAGAAACAGAATTAACCATCTCCTTAAATTTTGGGAAGTCTTTTGCCAGGATTCTAACCCCTGATTTTGTAAAACCAGTGTATTTATCGCTTGTAACAAACTCCCTTATGGTGAACCCTCTTTTACCTGCAAAGTCGTCAATTCTTAAGATGATGTCCGACTGCTCATTTTTTGGAATTTTTCCGATATCTTTTTCCATGTTAAGTTTAAATTATTTGACTTATATAAAGTTTTGGATTAAAAAGTTTATATATCTTTTAAAATTTATTAAGGAATGAAAAAACACGCGGTTTCTGCAATAATCCATTATCATGGAAAAATTCTAATTGGAAAAAAGAGAAGCGATTCTCCAAAATTTCTTGCAGGAAAATGGCATATCCCGGGGGAGACTGTTAAAGAAAAAGAGTCTGATTTTGAAGCTTTAATTAGAGGTGTTGGAGAAGAACTTAGTTTGAAAATATCTGTTGAGAGGTATCTTTGCTCATCAATTTCTCCGACAAGTAAAAGTGAAGTTAGATGGTATGAATGTTTTTCAAATACAGACAGAATTTTTCCTTCAAGTGATTTAGAGGATGCAAAATGGATTTACAAAAAAGAAATAAAAAATTATCTTGATGAAGAAACTCTCAAACTCTGGCCAAAAGAAATCTTTGATTATTTTAAGATTTAACTAATTTCATTCAAGAATTGGCTTAGCATTCTGGTATTTACTAAAATCTTTTCAAGATCCCACAGGGATATACCCGTTTTACCCCAATAAATCTTATATACCTTTTTTTATTTTCAAACATTGATGAGGCTGGAGAATGAACTTTTTGAGAGCGTGAAAACTTTAGATGACTTAGGAAAAGACTTTTCCCTCGAAGAGTCGCTTTTAATTGTTTCTGGAATTGATTCGCGGGATAATTTGGAAAGGTACAAAGACAAAATAACTTATCTTCATTCAAAATACCAAAAAAGGCTTGACAAGAAAGACGCTCCTTCAAGAGCAAGGACTTTGATTAAATTTCTAGGGAATGGAAAAGGAAGATATCTTGCAAAAAGTAGTAGCGGAGAATCTTCTCCAAACAACCTTGTTAATGTTATAAATAGAAAGATTATGAAACTTAAAAAGATAGGAAATTGTATAGGTCTTAGCTCACTCGGAGGAGTTATTGGCCTAAGAGAAGGATTAAATCTGGGATGTCTTTTTTTTACAGACCATATTGCGCTTTCATTAGATTCAGAAAATAAGGTAATTAACTTAGAAACAACTATTAAAGGGGGTTATGACTGTAGGTATTCAAAAGACAAAGAATGGAGATTGAGAAACCGCCTTATGAAACATGAAACAATCAACTCATTGTTTCCAATATCTCTTGCAAATCGAGCTCTAATTAAAGACAATCTAAGGGATTTACAAAAATCAATTGAATTATATCCAAATGCAGTTTTTTATGACTGGAAGTCTGGGCTTCTTGAAAACAGGAGAAAAATGGGTTTAGCTTTGGAAAGTTACAAAATAGCTACAAGCCTAACAAATTATCCTTCTTTGAATTATGATTTTGGATCTAACTTATTCAATAGGAGGCATTATGAAGAGGCAGTTGAACAATTCAGTAAAGCGATAAGCCTTAATCCTCAACATTCTGGAAGTTATTTACTGCGTGGAAGAGTACACTTTATTTTAGGAAATTACGAACGGGCTCTTAATGATTTCATTAAATCAAAAAATTTTGGAGCAATCGAATACAAAAAAGATGCACATTTTGAGATGGGACGTGTATACGAAAAATTAGGAAACCTCAAAAAAGCCCTTAAAGAATACGAAAAATATTCCAGTTATAATGATGAATATTATAAGAAAGTCAAAAAAAGAATTGAGAGATTGATTAAGAAAGTGAAATAATCTTACAAAACTTCAGCTTTTATTATCACAACATTTGCTATTGGCTTGTCATTTGCATCTGTTTTAACTTTTGCAATTTTGTCAACGACGTCGAGCCCTTCAACCACTTTTCCAAATACAGGGTGTTTTGTGTCAAGGAAATTGTTGTCAACTAAATTTATGAAAAATTGGGATGAACCTGTGTTAGGGCCTGCATTTGCCATTGATATCGTTCCGCGGTTATTCTTGTTTCCGCCTTTATGAGTGAATTCGTCCTGTATGTTTGGAATGTTTGGGTCCCCATATCCTGTTCCCGTAGGGTCCCCTCCCTGAATCATGAATCCTTCTATTACCCTGTGAAAGATTACTCCATCATAAGTTCCTTCTTCAACCAGACTCT
>JAUYLQ010000057.1 GCA_030699005.1 archaeon | reverse complement strand
TGAAACTGAGGAAAATGAGACTACACAAAGTTTCTGGGAAATGATTTTTGGAAATGACGACGATGAAGAAGAGGTGACGGAAGTAAATGAAACAGAAGTAAACAATACCAATAACAATAATAATAACCAGAGTAATAATTCAAATGACGAAGAATTAGAGACGTGTTCCGAACTTAATTTCCTTATTTGTGACGACGAGCAAAAGTGTGACGGAGCCCTTATAGATGGAAAAGATGCTCAATGTTGTGACGGAAGTTGCGTTCCAAAGTCAGAAAGTAAAGGATTCGGGTCAACGGTAGGATGGATAATTATCGGTGTCGCTGCAATATTCTTAGTCTGGTTTTTTAAAGTGAAATTTTCAAGGGCAAGAATGACTTCTGGAAGGTTTTTTAGAAGATAAATCAAACAGGACAATTAAGTTTATTTCTTTAACTTGGCAATTCTTGCTCCAATTCCCCCGCACCTGTAAGAAGCCGGACTTCTGCAGGAGAGAGTTATTCCGTTGCTATGTGTGCTAAACCATGAAACTGAATCTTTGTTTCTTTCAGGAGGAAAATAATCCAGGCTTCCAGGCTCAGTTTTTTGCGTCGGGAGACCAAGGTGGGTTCTTTCATGAAACAAACTTTCAATTGAGATTCTTTTGTTTTCGTATAAATTAGTCTCTTCAAAATTTTTTCTTTTCACAATAATCTTTTTTTTCTCGCTGTCAAAGATGTGATATTCCATGTAAGAGTGGCTTCCATTGAGGCTAAAAGATGAATCAAGAAACTCTCCTCTCCAGGGCACGCTTTCATGAACAATTTCTTCATATAACCCGGGAAAATTTTCTTTTGAATATTTTAAAAATTCTTCAAATTCAAAAATACTGAGAAGTTTTGAATCTTCACAGCCGATTTCTTCATTTATCTCGCAAAATTTCTTCCCAAAAAAACTTTTATTTTCAGAAACGTGAAGTCCTATTGAAGGAACATAAATAAAATTTTCTAATCCCCATTTATATCTGGTCTCATCATGTTTTTCAGTTTTGTTTTCAGGCAAGGTAGTCATTTTTTAAACTAGGATTTATTTTTTTTCTTTGGAAGTCTTTTCAGGGTCTTTTTCCTTTTTAGAAACAGGATTTCCCTGTTTTTGCATTTGCATTTGCAAAACCCTGACTAATTCCTCATACCTATGGAGTCTTCCGGTCAGTTCGTTAAGTAATTCATTAAAATTTGCATTTTTGAAGATAAAATTTTCGGGTTCAAGAACCTCTATATGTGAGGGCATGTATTTAAATGTCAAAATTGCAAGTTTCATCGGGTCTTCAATCTCAAATTCAAGTTCAACAAATGCTGTGAACAAATCTTTTTGGTCTGGCACCAAAATAGGTTCATTAATCTTTTTGTTAAGCATTTTAACGCCCTTTTCAGAATTAACTTTTAGAGACAATTCTTCAAGTGTTTCAATTAAGTGTTCCTTAGGTCTCCCAAGGACTTCTATGCTCATAATTACTATCAATTTTTCAGATTTTGAATTCATTTTTTTTAGTTTTGGGCTTTATTAGATAGAGAAACAATAAGACTATGCAGAATATTACAATCGAGTATTTTGCAAAGCTCATTCCTCTTAAGTTTTCAGTTGAATCAGAGGTTTTTATATCTTTTGAATCAACTGAATTCCCATTTAATCTAATTGGAGTGGAGTTTGCTTCTATAATTTTTTCATTAAGGGAAACTTGAGAAATGTTGTAAGCTTTTTCTCCTTCTTCATAGTCTCTGTCTTCAACATCCTCTTTTTCTGGGGTTTCATTTCCTGAATTTTGATTATTCTGGTTGTTATTATTTGTATTAGAATTATTGTTATTATTGTTTCCGGAGCCTGCATCTTCATCAACGCATGCAAGGCCTTGAATCAGTATGTTCTCTAAAGTAACTTGACCAATTCCATTAACTCTTATTAAGTCTTCAACGGAACTGAATGGTCTTGTATCAATTATTGCCTGAGCTTTTACGGGTCCTATTCCGGATAAATTATCTAGTTCTTCAAGTGATGCAGTATTAATGTTAATTTGACCCGAAGAGCATGAGGCAGAAACAAAGCTAATAAAAAATAAGGTAAGAAATACAAACCAAATTTTATTCATCAAGAAACTATTTCTCCACGGCTTTTAAGGATTATTGGGATAAAATATTATTTTTTAGAATATCTTTCTTTAAAGTCAACATAATCAACTTCTGTTTTTCTTCCGTTTTTTTTCTGAGAGGCAATCCATATGCCGGAGAAAATTCCGTTATCCAAATACCATGCGCATTTTTCTTTTTCTTCTTTAGAAAGTATGCCGTTTATTTTTACTTCAACCCCAATTACGCTGTAGAGCCCGTCATGAACGTGCGAGAGAGTGATGAAGTCAGGGAAACCGGTTCCAAGGGTCATAACTTTTGAAAAAGGGTTATATTTCCTCTTTGCAATGGCAAGTTTTTTTTCGATCAAATCAACATTGTTGCTCCATTTGTCAACTGTCTTTCCTTTAGACTCCAAATCTTTTCTTACGAACAATTCAAACCTTGCCCCTCTTGCCCTTGACAACTTCCCTTTTTTAATTTCAGACTTTTTCTTGAATTTTGGTTCCCCGTTTTCCCAAAATATCTGCTCATTAGAGTCATTAATTTTTTCAACAATTTCAGAAATCCTTTCTTTATTCACTTTCACCTCTTCCATGAATAAAAAAATCAACAGAACTATAAAAAATTATCCAGTCAGTCAATAAAAACCCTAACGACATAACTATTTACTAAATCTGTTAAAAATTAGCCCAATTGAAATTACTATTAAGATTACAGGAATCCAGGGGATGTCAATTATAAGGTACTCAAGTTCATTAAGAAGCCAGAACACGGCAACAATTAATAAAATTGTTGCGAGTATTGGAAATTTTGTTCTTGCCATTTTTTACAAGTCCCTCTGCTCGGCACCCGTAAGGGCTATTAATTTAGATTTCTCTCTCACAAGTCCCTCGCCTGAAGAGTCCTTCTTTTATTTGATTTTGCCCTTTCAATCGCTCTGACTAAAAGGTCTTCAGCTTTCCTTTCAAGTTCCGCTTCAACTTCTTCGGCAACTGAAGTCACTTCTTCATTTGCCCCCTGAAGCTCTTTCACAACTTTCTTTATGTTTGACTTTATAATTAGTGCCATAATATAACAAAAGAATCATAATTTATTAAATTTGCGGATGATTAGATAATTAAGAATAATGAGATAATTAAGAAAAAGTAGCCTATCCTACTTTTTGAATTATGTATTCAAGAAGTTTTTTGTTTTGGATTATGTGTTTTTCAATGGTTGTAGATGGGTTTTCCACATATTTTTCAAGGTCCTTAGATAAATTGTAAGCTGCCTGGGCTAAGATTATTGTAAAATGAGACTTTGGAGCAATGTTTTTCCAGTTCTCTTTCAAGGATATTGCCGGGTCAACCATTAAGAGGTATGCATAAGTATACTCTTTTGCATCAAGCAGGCTCTTTATTTCATCGTTATACAAATCCCTAAATTCAGAGATTGACTCAATAGTTTTTTCCATGCGGGAACGAAGTGAACCTCAATTTATAAAGATTCTTCTTATCTAATTTAGTGCCTATATTATGCCCATAAAAAGGGTATATCTCAATAAGGAATTCTTTATAAACTGTAAAACTCCCCAAAAAGTATGATTAAAGAAGATATTGAAAAAATAGACCTTAAGAAAGGCGATTTAGTTGAACTTGTTTTGACTACCAATGCCAGACTGTATCGTGGAGGTAACGAATTTTATTTGTCTGACAAAGAAACTAATCCAGATAAGAGAATAAATTCTCCCGGAAGGAAACACGTAGGTTACCTTACTGACTTTAAAGGAAGTTTTTTAACTTTGCATAATGAGTGGAGTGAAGAATTGGTAAAAGCAAGTGAAAGAATGCACATTGAGATTGGGGGAATCCATTATTATTTTGATGCAATTGAGTCTTGCCAAAAGAAATAATCATTAATTTAATCCTATTTCATTCTTTATTTTCTTAATTCCTTCTATTCCAGCTTCAAACAATTCATTCAGCGTTAGACCCATTTTTTCAATTTCCTGTATTACGTCACGGCGGCAACCGGCAGCAAAGGCTTTGTCTTTAAACTTCTTCTTTAATCCTTTTACTTCCATATCCGAAATTTTTTTACCCCGCATCAGGGCATAAGCATAAATTAATCCAGTCAAAGTTTCAGACGCTGCAAGTGCCCATTCAATTTTTTTTGTTCTCTCTTTGTCTTTAAGTTCAGGAAGTTCCTCAAAGCCATAGCCATGAGACAAAATAATTTCTATAAAGTCATCATCAAAACCAAGACCTTTTAAAATTCCAGGAGCTTTAGTTAAGTGTGTTGAGACGTCCTTTTTTGTGAGGGTCCAGTCAACGTCATGAAGTAAGCCTAACATCCCCCAATACTCTGGGTCTTGACCAAGTTTCAAAGCAACTTCTCTCATGACTGATTCAGACATCAAATAATGAATTAGGTCAAACTCTTCGGGTTTTTGGGATTTAAGGATAAGAAGAGCTTCCGAACGTGTTAAAGGTAATTTGTTCATAATTTTTATTTCCTGTTGTTAAATTTAAATCTTACGGTTTTTTATACGTATAAATTTACGTGAGTTGCGATTTTATAAGAGGAATTTCTGGATTTAAATACCCCACGGGAAGAGTAAATTTATAAGTATTAATTTCTTATTAAAATTATGAATAAAAAAGGGGCAGGTGCACTTGTTTTTGGATTAATCGCGTTAGCAGTGATTGTAGCAGGATATTTTATTTTGTTTCCCTCTGTAAGTGCAGGGACAGGAATATTAAAACTCCAAATTACAGATGCTCCTTCAGAATTTAATATTTCCAAAGCTCTTGTTACTTTGTCTTCAATTGAGGTGCATATGGCCTTGGGAAATGGAAATAATGAAACAAATGAAACAAACTTTACATCAGGGTGGATTGTAGTTGTTCCCGGACCCGTTAGTTATGACCTTATTGAAATAATTGATGTAAAAGACTTTCTTGGTTCAAAGGAGCTTAACGTTGGAAAATATACTCAGATTAGGTTAAATGTTGAGAGTGCAAAAGTAACTATTGACGGAACAGAGTATAATTTAACAATTCCTTCTGGAAAAATAAAATTAATTCATCCATTCACAATAGAAGAAAATAAAACAACTGCTTTAACTCTTGATTTTGATGCAAATGAATCAATAAGGTCTGCAGGAGAGTCAAACAAATATATCCTTCAACCAGTAATAAGAGTTATAACTGAATAAGTTTTTTGATAATGGTAGATTCAACAACTGTAATTTTTCTTGTTATTCTTCTTGTAGGAATTGTTGTTGCATATTACATTGGTTCAAAAGCGGGTGCAAGTAAAAAGCACAGAGAGTGGGAAGAAGCTCTTCCCGGGTATAGAAAAGAAGCAATAGCAAAGTCAAGAGCAGTTATAGGAGGGCAATTTTCTGAAAACCTCGCCCCATACCTCCCAAATTTCCCGTACCTCCCAACTGAATGTAGGTTTCTTGGTAAACCAACTGATTTTATTGTGTTTAAAGGAATGGATGACAAAAAAATCGATGAAGTAATTTTTGTAGAAGTAAAAAGCGGGGATGCCAAATTAAATTCCCAGGAAAAGAACTTAAAAGCAACTATCGACAAAAAACATGTGCGTTTCGAAGAATACAGAATTCCAAAAGAATTAACAAAAGGCAAAGAAGTTGAGGATCTTTAGGGAAGAGTGAAATAAAAATAAATAACTTTTTAATTTTCTTTAGGCTGATCTTCTTCAGGTTGATCTTCTTCCCCGCCACCTTTCATCATCATTCCAATAAAGGCATTTAAAAGTTTTTCAACATCCCCTCTTGCTTCTTCTGGGAAGACTTTGGAAGAACCAATCATGCTTCTTATTTTAAAGAAACTTTTAATCCCATTTGCGACTTCATTTATTGTCTGAATAGGGTCGACTCTTCTGTCCCAAGGAGGGCTTTCAGTATGTCCTCCCATTTCTTTTTCTGAGGTATAGATAAAATCATATACTTTTTCAAAATCAATTTCAATTCTTACATCTTCTTCCTCAATTTCAGAGTAAGGCATCGGCTCCATTTTTATAAGATCCTCCTCGTTAATTTCCACCATCATATTGAAAACAACTTCTCCGGTTTCAAAATCTTTTATCTGGGCAACTCCGTTAAAATTTCCTCCGTATTTTTCTGAAATTTCAGTTATTATTTTCATAAATCCCCTGTCTTGCCTTATATTCATTTTTTCTTCTTCAGTAAGTCCTTCTTCATTTTCTCTTTCAGCTTTGTCCTTGTTTCCCGGGAATTTGTGGTTTTCCATCGCTTTCTTCATTTCATATTTAAAAAATTCTTTTGAAGGGAAGACCCATATTCTCATATACGGGGTGATGACATTTCCTTTTCCTTCCTCTCCCATTTCCTTAAGGTCAATCTCTTTAATTTCCTCCCAGAATTCAATACTTCCGTATTCTGACTCATATTCAAACTTGATAAGGTTATGTTCAGGCTCTTCTTCAATTCCTGCACATTTCATTCTGAAAGTAAGCTCCCTTACCGTTTCAACATCTTTCCAGTATAATTCATAAATTCCTGAAACAAGGCTTTCCCAGTCTTCAGCTGAATTAGCAAGGTGTTCTTCAAAGAACCATGCTGCAAATTCTTCGTTTAATCCTTTTTCAAGTTCTGCTCTTTGCTTCACTAAACTCTCGTATTCCCTTTTGCACCAGTCGTCGTCCCCGCTCATGTAATATTTTTGTTTTAAGGGTTCTATTCTTTCAAAATTCTCCCCCCATCCGCCAAACCATATAAATCCGTTAGTCATTCCCTGTGCAGTTTTGCATGAGCCTCCTGCCTGGAACCCTCCCGTATTCATTTTTTTGTCGTCTTGTTTTTCAGGCTGAACCCATGTATTTTCTCCCTTTAGGCATTTGCCTTTGCATTCGCTTTCACATGTGTTTAAGTCTTCTCCTTTACATGTTTCTTCACAGCTTGATGAAATCTGGTCAACATCACAGTCAAGTTCATCCCCGCATTCTTTCCATATGCAGTCATCAACACATGGTCTTACATTCATGTCATAGCATTCTCTTGAGCATCTGTCTTCGCATTCATTTTCTCTTCTTTCACTTTCCTCTCTTTTTCTGTCTTCATTATCTTCTTCCCAATTTCTTTCATCGTTTGGCCCTTCATTATTTTTGTCTTCGAAGTTTCCTTCCCCTTCATTTTCTGAAGATCCACTTGATTCATAACTATTTTCAGGTTCGGAGTTTTCACCATTTCCTTCAATTCCAGAGTCACTGTTCGTTCCTCCTTCTTCAACTGTTCCTTCTGAGGACCCCGAGTTTCCTTCAGGAATTGCTTCTCCACCTTCTTCACTAAATCCTGTAATTTTGATTAAACTTCTGAAAAAATTAAATATAATTCCACCTGTTGTTTCAACTATGTTCGAAGGTTCACTTTGAGAAGTTTCCTCTTGCTCCCCTTCTTCCTCAGGAACTTCTTCCTGATTTGTATTTTCTTCTGGGGCTGCTTCAGGTTCTACTTCTGTTTCTTCAGAAGTTTCAACTTCCAAGTTTGGTTCAACTTCTTCTTCCACATTAACAGCAGACGGCAATGAAACGCATTTTCCATTACTGCATACATCATTTTCTCCTCCGCAGTCAGCTGCAACAGAACATTCGTAAGAAATTGTTTCTTCTTGTTCTTCTTCAATTCCTATTTCTTCACCTGAACATTCAAGTTCTAAACTTTTCCAAACACCATTTTCACATATGCTGTCTGTTAATTGTTCTCCAGAAGCGCAGCTTTTTATTTTCTTTTCTCCTTCTTCACATTCTGATTCTCTGCATTCGCCAAGGCTAATTACCTTGCATGCACCTTCAACGCAGTCAGCTTCTCCGCATAAAGGGTTTGCACAATCTTCTTTAACCTGGCAACTTAATTCTTCTGTTAAGCATATAGGCTCAAGTGGACAGCCATTTTGGTCTTCCCCGCTGAAAATTATTTTTCCGCTGCAATCAACTGCTTCGTGAACTGGACAGGATACGCAATCGCTTGTGCAGCTTAATTCTTCTCCTTCTTCACAAACATTGTTTCCACATACAGAAGAAGTAATTTCAATTGATTCTTCTTTTGCTTGGCATGTTCCCTGGATGCAGTAGAGCATTTTTTCAACCTGTGTTGTTTCGTTGTTTTCCCCAAGAACGCTCTCAAAAGATTTTCCGCATAATTGCCCTCCACAGACACTCTCAGCACAGTCTATTTGTCCATCCTGGTTGTCATCCATATTATTGTCGCATGTTTCTCTTCCTATTGTTGCAAAAGATTCAATAAGCCTTTTTTCATACCTTATCTCTTCAAAATAAGATTCACGGGTTTCATACCCTGAAAACAGATTGTTATAGAATGCTTTTCTTTTTTCAAAATTAGCCTCGCTTAGTTCTGTAACAAACTTCCTTTTTTCCTGCTCTCTTTTTATCCAGCCGTAGTTCTCGCTTAATTCTCTTCTCTCCTCCTCACTTAATCCTTTGTCGCTGAATTTTTCCTCAACACTTTTCCATACATCATTTGAAACCTGATTCCATTCATTTGTAAGAGTCATCAAAGCCATTCCTTTTTGCATTGCTCCCCCGATATCTTTTTCTTCAAGGTCGGACTTGATTTCATCAATGAATAAAGCTGTTTTTTCTTTATATTGCTCGTCTGTAAGACCCTTAAACCCGCCTGTATCTGAAGAGTCTTTTACTTCAGGCATTTTGAACCTTCCTCTTGAGTCTACCCATACATTAAGGTTTATCCAGTTCCATTTGCAGTCTTCGCACATTTCAAGGTTAAGCTTTGCTTCAAAGTCATCACCTGAATAGAGGGAAATTTCCTGAGAATAAATTTTATTTGTATCCATTAAATTTTCAGCACCAAAAATGTCTTCCATTGTGTCTTCGCATTTTGCGTCATTCTGCATGAAATATGACTCAAAAGTTTTCTGTGCGCTTACGCTTGCTTTTGCAAGCTCTTAAGCATTTTCAGACGCCGGATTGGAATTGTATGTTTCAGCAAGTGTTTTTATTTCATTTATTTTTCCGTCTATATCAAAACTTTCGGCAGGCCTCTTGAAAGTAGTCTGGAAATTAAGGTGGTAAATTAATTTTTCTTCGCCGTTTTTAATAAATAATGAAGGGTAAGCGTTAAGTCTTATCTGTATTTTCTTTCCGTCAAAAACTATTTTATCCCATGCCGGAACTTCTTTGTCAAGTTTCTTTTCACGATCCTCTTTTTCAACCCAGACCCATCTTGTGTACATCTTTGGATCTCCGAGAACATTTCTAACCTGATCCTGCTTTAAGATGTCTCCCTCATTTGTTCTTGCTGCACCAAGTTTTTCATTAATTTTTTCTCTTTGAGTTCCAAGGTAAATTACAAGACGAGGGTAATCAATGTTTCCAGTTTCATATTCTTCGGCGTAATATGTAACTTTTTTTATTTCGTCTTCAAAAGACCCAGACGATGCGGAAGAAGTGGACGAAATAAAAGGCAGAAACAATAAGAAAGTTGCTAATAATAAAAAAACAAAAATCACCAGCTTTTTCATTGCTTTAGTAATAAGAATATAATAGTTATAAATCTATTTGTGATAGTACGCGAATAACAAATAACTTTTTAATTCCGATTCCCATAACACTTCTATGGAAACTTCTTCTGAGAAACCAAAAAACTTACCCCAAATTATTCTCGCAATTTCTATTGTTATTGTTTTAGCCTTAATTGTTGTGTTTTTGGTTCTTCCTGCATTGGCATCTTCTAGTCCAAGAGTCAACACTATATGCGACAGCGATTTCTACAACTGCGATGATTTCAGCACACAGGCAGAAGCGAAGGCTGTTTACAATGCTTGCTTCTCTGTTTCAGGCGACATTCACGGCCTTGACAACAACGATGACGGTGATGTTTGTGAGAGTTTGCCCTCGAATTAGTTGAAACAATTAGGAAGAATGTTAAAATAGATTGGACACTAAGAGAGAATGTTCAAGCAAATTTGAGACTAAAAGTTAAGAGAATTTTAAAACTCCATGGATATCCTCCTTCAGGAAGAGAAAAAGCTATTGACTTGGTTTTGAAGCAGGCAGGCGTTGTCGCCGAAGATTGGGCAGATAATAATTTATATGATTAAACCCTCTCATCTTCAATCCAACTCCAAAACTTGCCATCAAGTCTCATCAAGATGATCCCTCGTTCCTTTTCTTTTTACCCGCGTCCTCTGTTTCACTCGGGTTTCATCAGTGGAAAAACCACACATTCTCTAATAGGTTTATTCATAAGGAACGAGAATAATCTTTCGGAAACTCCAAATCCGCAGGCTGGAGGCATTCCGTATTTCAAAGCTTCTACAAAACTGGTGTCGTGTTCCATGGCGTCAGAGTCTCCCTTCTCGCCTAACTTTCTTTGTTCTTTGAATCTCTCTTCCTGGTCGGCGGGGTCGTTTAATTCGCTGTAACCATTTCCAACCTCGCTACCCGCAATAATTACTTGAAACTGTTCAACTTTACGCGGGTCTTTTGGATTCCTTTTTGCAAGGGGTGCAAGTTCAACAGGTTGCCCTGTTAAAAATCCGGGACCAGAGATTTGGCGACGGCAATATTTCCATAAAAGGTCAACAAGCCTCCACTTTTCTAAATTAGGGTTATATTCGATTTTTAATTCTTTTAATTTTTTTTCAATTTCGTTTTTATTTGCTTTGTAAATGTCGACACCAGTTTTTGTTTGAATAGTTTTTTCAAAGTCATACCTTGCCCATTTTTTTGAGAGGTCAATTTTGTGCCCTCCTCTCTCAAACTTTAGAGTTCCTAAAACTGCTTTAGCCACTTCTTTATACATCTCTTCAACAAGTTTCATCCCGTCTTCGTAATTAGCATACCCCCAGTAAAATTCCATTTGACTGTAATCCTGAAGGTGTTCAGCATCCATTCCTTCATTTCTGAATTGCCTTCCTATTTCAAAAGTTTTTTCGTATCCCGCAACTAAAAGTTTTTTTTGCCAAAGTTCTCCCATTGAAATTCTTAAATAAACTGGCAAGTCAAGTGCATTATGGTGAGTTTTAAAAGGAGTTGCAGCAGCCCCTCCTGCAGAGTTTTCTAAAACTGGGGTTTCAAACTCCAAAAATCCTTTTTTTATTAAAAAATTTCTTATAGTTGACCAGAATACCTGCTTTTTTATAAAAATGTTTTTTACGTCTTCATTCATTATAATGTCAAGGTACCTTTTTCTTAATCTTTCATCTTCATCCTGAAGTCCTTTGTGCTTGTCTGGAAGAGGGAGAACCGACTTCGTTAAAATAAAAAACTCTTTAACTAGAAGTGAAACTTCACCCGTTTTGGTTTTCATCGGGTTTCCTTTAGCTCCAACAATGTCCCCCGAATCAACTTTTTTGAAAAGTTCAAGAACATTTTTTGGACTTCCCTTATCCTGAAAAACAAGCTGAATATTTCCTTTCAAATCCTGGAGAGTCACAAAAGAGATTTTTCCAAAGTCTCTCTTTGTCATAACGCGTCCAGCAACAATTTCACTTGATTTAGAAGTCCCTTCTTTTTTTAATTTTGAATATTTTCCTTTTACTTCTTCTGAAAAGCTCTTTTTTTCGTGGTATGGAAACCTGTCAGGATAGGGGTTTATTCCCTCTTTCCTAAGTTCACCTATCTTTTTTATTCTCTCTTCAACAATTTGTTCTTCACGTCCCATGTTTTATAGTTAGAGAAGCGGATTTATAATATTTTCTTAATTAAGGATATTGATATACCCCGCCCACCAGCGTTTCACTCCCCCGCCAAGCCGTCCCGGTTTGATATTTGCTCAGAAACAGCCTTCGTCATGTTTCTTCGCTAAGAATCTATTACTGTGCTGGATTTATTATGTTGGTTAGAAAATATTTAATAAATTTATGAAGTTCTCGTTGGAGGGCTAATAATCATTTCCTCTTCCTCATTTTTGTTTGCAAAATTGAGACAGAAAAAGATGTCATCTTTTCTTCCCGAACTTTTCATCAAGTTTAAGGTTAAGAAGGGAATCAACGTATGTTTGATTCTTGTCTTCTCTTTTGACATGCTTGTATGTTATCTTTTCAAACTTACTTTGAAGCTTTTGAACTTCTAAAAATAATTTCAAAAGTTCCGGGTTTTTTACACGGTATTCTCCAAGAAGGTGTTTTACAACAAGTTCGGAATCAAGTATGCATGTAACTTCCCCTTTCGTGAATTTTGATGCAAGTTCAAGTGCTTTAATTAATGCCTTGTATTCGGCAATGTTATTTGTTGAATTTTTAGGTAGAACTTCAGAGAACTCTTCCAAGATTTTTTCATCTTCTCTTACAATTACTCCTATTGCAGCAGGCCCAGGGTTTCCTCTTGCTCCGCCGTCGCTGTTAGTGTAAATCATTTTCATGTTCTTCCTAAAATAAGGTGGTTATACAGAACTAAGAGTCCAATCAAAGTAAATATCATCCCGATAATTCTAACCCTCTTTTCACTCTGTTTATTATATTTAAAATCCGCTTTCCATATTAATTTCATTTTAAACTTTGCAATTTTTAAGAAAATTCCCGGTTTTAGAATCTGAAAAAGGCCAAGTATAAGGAAAACCATCCCAACAATTATTATTTCTATTTGCACCATTTTAAATATGCAGTATTTTAAAAGATTTAAAGTCCTGAAATTTTTCTTCTTTTTCTTCAACGTTCTTTACTTCAGAGTGTTTTGGTCCTTTTTTGCATAGTTCAACCATCTTATTAACGTCCTCAGGGTTTCCTTCAAAAAATGTTTCAACCCGGCCGTCTTCAAGATTTCTGACAAATCCTTTAAGGTTTAACTTTTCAGCGTTTTCTTTTATGAAACTCCTGAAGAATATCCCCTGGACTAACCCCGTAATATAAAGTCTGACTGCTTTCTTCATAGAAAGGTTAAGGAGGACCCGATTTTAAATTTTGTGATATATCCTTTTGGGAAAAGATTTGTTTTTAAAGGGAGATTTTTTTAATAGTGCATGGAAGTATTAAGAGGAGTTGATTTTCAAGACTTCAAAAGGATTTTAAGAAAATCATGGTCAAAGGAGACAACTTCAGACCCAAAAAGATGGAGTGAAGACAATCCCGCATGGGGTCAGTGCGCAGTTACTTCTGTACTGGCTCAGGACGTTTTCGGAGAGGAAATCGTGTGGGCAGAAGTGGCACTTCCAAACGGAGAAAAAATTTCTCATTATTTTAATAGTGGGGGAAATTTTGATGAGGACTTTTCAAAAGAGCAATTTCCAAAAGGAACCAAAATTCCTGTAGGAGTTTCAAAAACTAAAGAATTCAATTCAACAAGGGAATACGTTCTTTCGTATGAACCAACCCGAATAAGATATAACCTTCTAAAATCCAATTTCAAAGAAAAAATGGACATATGGAGGGGATATATGAATCATGCTTGGAATCTGGCTGAGAAGGTTTCTCCATGCAAAAAAATGAAATTTGGAGCTGTTTTGGTCTTGGACAACGAAATAATTTCTGAAGGAGTTAATCATTTTCCTCATAAAGGACTTCAAAAATATTGTGAACCAACGTGTATTCGTGAAGGAGTTCCTTCAGGTACAAAAGGAGAGCTTTACCCCGAAGTTCATGCCGAAGCGGATGCAATTACAAAAGCCCGTAAAAAAGGTTACAATGACCTATCTGGAGCCTTGCTTTATGTTGCCGGAAAGTTTCCAGACGGTAAAAGGTTAATAAAAGACAACCCTGGGTTTTATTGTACGAGTTGTGCAGTGAGAATAGCTTCTGAAAAAGATATTCAAAATATTGTTATCCCCTCCCTTCAGGGAGAAGTTCAGTTAAGTCTCGAAGAAATAATAAAATCTTCTTTTGATGTTGCACTTGAGAAAAGAAATGCTTATTAAGTAAAAAACCCGAGAAAGGAGATAAAAAATGAAAGAGAGAAGTACACTTGAGAAAGAATTGTTTAATGATATCAAAAAAATATCTGGCAAAATAAGAGAATATTCAAGAAGCCAGAAAGAATTATGGAAAAAGGTTCCATATCTTGCTCTTGAGGCAGATGGTCGAGGAGGGTATTCCTCAGAAATTGCAAATTGTTATCAAAGGGGATATAAAAAGGTAAGCGATTTTGTTTATGTTGACCTCGAAAATGGAGAATTAATTGACTACGAAGGAAAAATTGTAGATGACAAGTGGGTTGCAGAATTATCCCCCAACCTTAATGATTTGGATGCTAGAGAAATTATTTCAGAATTAGAAAAGGATATAAAAAAGGAAGACCAGGATTTTGCAGGATATGAGAGTGGAGATGAAGATTATCGCAGTTGCAAAACAAATGAAGAGTGGAGAACAAAAGTTAGGGAGCTCTTCGGAATTAGTGAAGATTACACAAGAAATAAAAAACTACTTGAAATTCAAAGAAAGAAATTTGATTATCTGAGTTCTACCGATTATGTTATTGAAAAATTAGTTAAAGAAACAATAAATGAAAACCCCTCTATGAAAAAACATGTTGAATTTAAAAGGGTTGAACCAATTTTTCAAAAAGATTTCAAAAAATGATTAAAATTGAAAATTTAGTGGACGATTCAACAAAAGAAGATAAGATTTTAGAGACCAGAAAATGGATCCCTTTTTATTTTTCAAATTATAAGCGAATTGATATCCCCCTCAATAATTTTGATTTTTTTAAGGATAAAAGTGATACGAAAAACAGAATTACCCTTAATTACATAGACCATAAGATGATTGTTACTGATTCTAAAATCAAAAATGAAAGACTATTTTCTTTTGAGAAAAAGTATAAACAAATATGGGGAGTAGAAAATTTTAATATTGACCGGGAAAGTTAAATCCCTCTGACATCTAGTTCATTGTTAACAACTGCAACTGTTTGGGAAGCAAAGTACATTTTTGGACCAACTGAAACCGGAGTTAAGGCATTTTTTAATCGTTTCATCTCTTTCTGAGGGAGTCCGTCATGGTCCCCAAGAATAAAACCGCAATTTTGAGGAATTTTTGCTTCGCGAATTGATTCTCCGCTTTTGTCAAGAATAAAGCATTCAACATCTTTTTCAATAAGTTCTTCCACAACTTTCAAAAATGATTTTTTTTCAACAAAACAGCCCGGAAAGACTTCTGTCTTTTCCCCGAAACGGTATTTGTAAAGTATCTTTTTTATTAGATTTCCAACATCTTTCTTTGAAATTTCAAGTTCATCCGTTACGGTTATTTCGATGTGTTTAGGGGGGTCAGGCATTCCATAAAAAACAAAGTGAAAAGTGACGTCTTTTCTGAAATCATGAGACAAAAAAATTCCCTGAATAAGCGAATGAATTGCAATGTCCATCCTTCCGGCTTTCATCAAGTCTCCTCCCGAAAGAGCTTTTCCAGATGTTGCGGCTGAACTCGAAAAATAAACAAAGTGTTTCATGATTAAACAATAAAGGAAAGGGTTATAAATTTATTTGATATTGTTTTAATTATGGGGAGAAAAGTCTTTGCAGAGGTGGTTGGATGGATTGGAATGACCCTAATCCTTCTTGCTTATTTCTTAGTGAGCTACGGAATTGTGAAAGGTGAAAGTTTAACTTATCAATTAATAAATTTAGTCGCAGTTTTTGGGACTTTTTACAATGCATATTACAATAAATCCAAACCATTAATGACCCTCCAGCTTGTATGGGGATTAATTGCCTTAATTTCAATAATCAAAATTTATATTTAGAAGACATTTTTTAATTTTTAAATTAATAAATTTTGTTTTTTTCGATTTCAGAAAGAATATCGGAACGGCACTTTTTTGCTCTTTGTTTTTTATCAAGGTTAAAATCAAATCTGTATGGAACACCATAAACATCTATTCTGTAATTCTTACCCCAATTTTTACTTTCTTTTTTTATTTCGAGTACATTGTAAGGTGCGTTAGTCTCTGGAACTTTCAGATTTTTTGCTCTGCAATATAAGGAATTAAATCCAGTTTTAACTATTTCTCTTCCCGTCAAAACTTTTGCATCAAGATAGATTCCATGCTCTCTTGGAGTATATTCTCCAGTAATAATTTGGATTTCATAAAGAGAAATTCCCGGATTTTTCAATTCATATAACTCCAAAAAAAATTCAGAAGAGGCATTTGAGATAATTTTGTCAAATTTTTTTTGTTGTTCATTTGTCAATAAAATCTTCCCATAGATATCGAGACTAACATAAGGGAGTTTTTTTAACATGTTTATCACATTAACCGTTTGGTCCTCAGTTATTATACAACCAATTGAAGAATCATCGAAAACTCCTTTTTCCATGTTTTTTAATTTATCTACTTATATTTAAATTTCGAGTACTAAATGAGTACAAAAGTAACTAAATTTTTTTAAATAGAGTTTATACATATTTATATGGAAAAAATTGGGTTCTTCAAATCTCTTGGACTTGCTGAGTATGAATCAAAAGTTCTTCTCGGACTAATAAGGTTAAGCCCGGTTTCCGTAAAAGAACTGAGTGAAGTCTCAAGAGTTCCGCAAAATAAAATTTATTCGATATTGAGAAGGTTTATTTCACTTGGAATTCTATCAGAACTCCCTGATAAAAAGTACAATCTGATAAATTTGAAATCCTTTATTGACAAAAAGATTTCGGAAAAGAAAGAAAATTTGAAAAACATAATTCAGACCTCAAAAGAGATTAAAAATCTTGGGGGGGATGAAGAAGTTTTTTTCCAGTTGATAAGGGGACAGAATGCAACGATGGATAAAATTGCTGAACTGAACAAAAATTCTAAAAGAGAGGTTCTCGGAGTTCAGAGAAGCTGGAAAGTATGGGGAGAAGGATTAAGAGTAATGAATAAAATAATAAAAAATAAGGTGAAGGTGAGACTTATTGGAGAGATAGATGGCAAAACAAAAAATAAGGCTATTGAATGGAAAAATGTAGGATGTAAAATTAGGGCTTACAATAAAAAGTTTGGTGAAAATCCCCTTCGCTTCACAATTTTTGATAATAGAATTGCAAGAATCACAATCGGGAAGCCAGAAATTAAAGATCCAAGGGATTATATAACTTTAATAACAACTTCGGAGTCTTTTATAGCGATATTAAGAAAGCAATTTCTTGAAATGTGGGAGGAATGTAATGGATTTTGATTTTATCTTCTTCCTTTAGAATTTCTTTCTCCGCTGTTGTCTCTCAACCTTTTTGTATCTTTTTTTCTTTCTTCAACTTTTGGAGGAGATTTTTTGTAATCTGTTTTATCAGGGGGAGTGTGATACCAGGGATTCATGGGGTGAAAATGAGGGTTGTGGTATGGGCGGTTTAAAAGGGGGTAATCATAAAAGTATGGGTGAATGTCATAAATGTCAGGAATTCCATCTCCATCCCAATCTCTAAGGAAGTTGTAGTTTATCTCAAACTTAGGTTCTTTTTTAGAGAGTCCTATATAGGTGAAGCACCCAGAAATAAAAGCCATTCCTACAACGGGGAGTATTAGTTTAGATAAAAGTCCTTTTAATCCCATGCTTGAATATATACTTTGAAGTATATATTTCTTTCTAATTATTGTTTAATTCTCAACTTTTTATGGACTGAAAAACAAATTCACCTTTTGCGAAAACGTCTTTTTCGTTCATAACCTGATACATTCCAACAAACTTATTTTTGCAAAAAACAGAGATTATTTTTCCATTGTCAAACTTCTCTTTTTTTTCGAGGTCTTCATAGTGAATTGGTTTACCCGTGTAAATCTTTTTGAGGTTGTCTTCTTTTATGAAAACGGGAGGGTAAACAGCTGACACAATTTCCCCTGGAATTAAAATTTTTCTTAATAGCTTTTCGTTTCCGCTTTTGAACAGAGTAACTGCTTTTTCAAAATCATATAAATTGACTGTTGGGTAAGTTTTATCTTTTTCAGAGAAAATGCCGGCGTTTATTCTCCTAAGTTCAAGCATATGGGCTTCAATTCCAATTGATTTCCCTAGGTCATCAATCAATTTTCTTATGTAAGTTCCCCCCTGTACTTTTGCTCTAAACAAAAAATCTTTCCCGTCTTTTTCCAAAATTTCAAAAGAGTAGACTTTTCTTTCCCTTTCAACTCTTTTAACCCTTGACTTTACAGGGGGGGTTTGCTTTATTTTTCCAAGAAATTTTTTTTCAATTTCTTCTTCAACCCTCTCCGTTGAAATTTCCTCATGGAACCTCGCAATTCCAACATAAGTCTTGTCTTCTCCTAAGAAAAATCCTGTAAGCTTGCATGCTCTGTTTAGTGCAATCGGAAGGACCCCTGTAACTTTTGGGTCAAGAGTTCCAAAGTGTGAAGTTTTTCTTAGGTTAAGAGTTTTATGGACAAAATCCGAAACGTCAAAACTCGTCGGTCCCGCCGGTTTATCAATGTTGATTATTGAAAATTCCAGAAGTTCTTCGGTTGTTTTTTCTTTCTTTAATTTTTCTGTGTCTGGTTTCATTTTAAAGTAAAAGTAATTCCTCTCTTAAAACTTCTTCACGGTCAAAAGTGGGGTATTCCTCAGTCCTATAAATTTTTATTCTGTTTTTGTTGTTTTTACTTATTGAAGGAATTACCCCTGGGTTGATTATCAACTGATTTTTCTCTTTGTCATAAACAAAATTATTTTTATTCTTTTTTTTATTTTTACTTAAAAGCTTCCTGTTTTCAGGAGATGGAGAAGACGAAAAATAAACAAGAGTTCCTTCATCAGTCATTTTAGAAAAAAGGAACGGCTTGTAATTTTTAAGCCTGTTTCCATACTGATGAACCAGTTTAAGTTTTGAGGTGCAGAGGTTTATGTTTATTTTTATTTTGCTTTTTTCTAATTTTTTAATTAATTTTTTACCGGCATCTATTGAGCTTTTAACTAAATAACCGTCTTTATCCAGCTCATATTTTTTTGCCATTACGGGACCGGTAACTTCTCCCGCCTCAAGTTCATTAAAGTTTAAAAAAGAAAAATAGCCTTTTGCTTTCACAATAAAATTATAAATCTTATCTGTTTTGTCCGGAAATAAGGGAATTTCAATCCCTATATTCTCACTTTTCCAGAATTTTCCGGCAAGTTTTATTTTTTCGATTTCTTCATAAACGGGTTTTTCAAAGTCCGGGTGGAACCTCACTTCATCAACGAATTCTGAGAGTTCTTTAAGGTTTTGAAGGTTTACAAGTTTTGTTGAAAGGTAAATATGAATATGAAAATTTTTTCCGAACTTTTTTTTCAGTGCTTTCCCGAGTCTTACAGTTCTTTTTAATTTAAGAAGAGGGTCACCCCCGGTAATTGAGCACCCTTTTGCTCCGGAAGCTTTAACTTCATCGAGCACATCTTTTATTGAATTAACCGGTCTTTCATTTGCATAAGTTTTGTCCATACTCATCCTTAATTTTGAAAGAGGACAGAAGTCGCACCCTCTTGAGCAAAGTCCCGTTACAAAGAGAACCATCTTACGTCCCTCCACGCAGAGTTCGCAGCCTTTTACAAGTTTCCCGGTTAGATATGAACTGTATTTTGTTTCTTTCATTTAAGACTTTCCAATGTATGTGCTTAATAAATTTATCTTTTACTTTTAAACAGATTAATTTAAAAAATACGGGGGCCTTTAATTAAAAGATGGAGATAAAAAAGGGGTTTTTTAAAAATAGTTTTCATGAATTTAAAGAGTACTTTTTAATTTTGCTTGGAATTGCAATTGCGGGATTTGGTCTTAAAGGATTTTTAATTCCAAATGGATTTATAGACGGAGGAGTTACGGGAATTTCACTTTTGGTTCATTTTTTGACAGGAGTTCCGGTTTCAATTTTGATTTTATTAATTAATATCCCCTTTATTATTCTCGCAAGAAAGCAGATAAGTAAAATTTTCTCAGTGAAAACATTTTTCGCAATTCTTGGGCTTT
>JAUYLQ010000046.1 GCA_030699005.1 archaeon | reverse complement strand
TCAATATCTTCATCCTGATAAATGCCCCCGAAATAACTGTCAGTTGTTGTAATTGAATAAGAAGCGGCAAGAAGCCCAATAACGATAAACAGTATCCCTATTATTATGATTGGAGTTTTCATTCCCATGGAAAAAATGGGGCGTCTTCGCTTATAAATTTGAGCAGCTTAAATTAAGACAACAAAACTTTTAATAAAATTATCAAATTTCAAACCTGTCAAAATCTCTTGCAAGAGTTGTTTCCGGAAAAACTTCTTTTGCTTCTGTCAACAAGCCCTTCATGTCTTTAGAGTGCCGGGAACCAATGTGTGTTAGAATCAACTTCTTAGATTTGGATTTTTTTGCAATTTCTGCAGCTTGTGTTACAGTCAGATGCATTCTCTCTTCTGCTTCTTTCTCGAGTTCTTTGGAGTAGGTTCCTTCTGAAATTAAAACGTCGGAATTTTTTGCGAAAGGAGCAATTTTTTTATTGAGTTTGGTATCCATAATAATTGAAATTTTTTTATCGTCTTCCCTGTAAACAAGGTCTTTTGATTTAAACTTTTTCCCTTCGTGCATTACGTCTTTTCCTTCTTTTATTTTCTGAAGAATAGGGCCTTCCGGAAGCCCTGACTTTTTCAATTTTTGTTTGTCAATTCTGGATTTCCCCTTTTCCACAAAAGAATATGCAATTGACGGGATTCCATGCTCCATTTTTTCTGAAGAGAGATAGAAATCTTTTTCTTCATAAAACTTTCCAGAGTCAACCTCTTCCACTTTTATTTCATAAGTTTTGTGAAAATTAAACACTTCAAGGAATTTTTTTACTTTTTCTTTTATCCCCTTTGGTCCGTAAATAAAGAGTGTTTTAGAGTAACCGCTAGCCCCAAGAGTGGCCAAGAGCCCTGGAAGGCCAAGAACATGGTCTCCATGCCAGTGGCTGATTAAAATTCGGGTAATCTTGCAGGGATTAAGTTCTGCTTTTCTAAACTGCCTTTGAGTTCCTTCCCCGCAGTCAATTAAGATATTTTCCTCGTTATATGTCAAAAGTATTGCACTGTGATTTCTTGCCTTGCTAGGCATTTGATCTCCCGTTCCTAAAAAGGTTATATTTACTTTTGAAGTCATAAAAGAAGGAGCCGATTCGGATATTTAAAAGTTCTTTTAATTAAACTGGTCAAGATAATGAAGGGCATAAAGAACAACAGAGAAAATAACAATCATTGCCCCAAAAACAAAATAATATCCAAAAAAATCAAAGTTGTCTTTAAAGTATGAAATTATCAGTAAAAGGAAACCGAAGATAAGGTAAACCTCTCTCATTTCAATCATCCAATTATGGCCTTTTCCCATAAATTATTCAGGGAGGGCACATTTAAATAATTTTCTTGAGGCAAGCTTACCGCTAAACACCAAGCTTTAAAGAATTCTACCCCCGGCGAAAAATACGAGGATGAACGCCTTGCTTTTTTTACAAATTATTTAAGTGCAGTTGAAGCTGGAGAAATGTAAATTATTGTGTCTCCTCTTAAAAAAGTCAGTCCAAGACTTTTCTTTTGGGATCCACCTTCCATTTCTTTAACGTTATCCAACACCAGATTGATGTGGATATCGAAAGCTAAAAGAGTTCCGACGAACTCCTTGTCACCTTTCAACCGAACCAAAATTTCTTTACCTTTGGAAGTATTGAGTAAATCCAAGGGTCTTTCAATTCCGTTAACCATAATTGGAATATTAAAAATTTGTTTTTAAAGATTTCGTTAATGTGGGGTTTAAATCTTCACAGGAACCTTTATAAATTAAGAATGAAGAAAAACTATATATAAAATGAAACTTGGAAAAAAATTAACCGGCGGAAGGTATGTAAAAGGAAGAAAGAAAAAAAAGTATGAGCAAGTTGGGCAAAAAAAAACTGTAAAACTTGGTGAAATTAAAAGAAAAAGTGTAAGAACTGTCGGGGGAAATAAGAAAACTTTTCTTTTAAGGGGAAATTTAGTTAATGTTCAGGTGAAAGATAAAAAAGAAAAACTTCAAATAAAGAATGTTATTGAAACTCCTTCAAACCGGTTTCTTGCAAGACAGAATATAATCACGAAAGGGACAATTGTTCAGACTGACGTTGGGAAAGTAAAAGTGACAAACAGGCCAACACAGGAAGGAAATATAAACGGCGTTTTGATTGAATAATTTTTTATTTAGGATTTTTATCAGAAAAAAAGAATAAGTCTTTTCCGCCCTTTTTATACATAAACTTCCCCCTAAATAATTTGTAGGAATATGTTGCGACCGAATTAGATGGTGCACTAAAGTAGTACATATCTAGGTATCTTTTAAAGTTGTCATAATCAAATGAGATTCTCCCATTGTCGTCCAGAGCAAATTCCCCCATTCTCTGCCATGGTTCAAGGTAAGTTTCTGGAATAAGACCGAGTCTTGGCGCAACAACATCCCTATCAAGGACGTCTGACAATCTTTTTGCGATGTTATCTTCCCCGGAACCGGTTGAGCATGAGTACAGGATAATAATTGCATCTTTGGAGAATGAGTCAGAATATTTTCTGAAAATTTCTTCAACATTTGTTGTGTCTATAGTATGAGAAGAATCAATTCTAAAAGAATATTTATCTCCGTGATATGCGAGGACCAGTGCATCAATTTTCTTTTCCTTTGAATGCACTTCTATGCATTTTGTTAAGTCTTCAATGCAGGTTGTCCTATTTGTATAAAGTTTATATTCGGGAAGTTCACTAAAGTTTGCTTTAAACATTTCTTCTATTCCCTTAGAAGCCTTTGGAGGGTCATATGTTGTAATAAGTGCAAGTGCAATTTTTTTATCCTCATTTTTTTTACAGACTTCTTTTTTTGTTTCCCAAAAAAATTTACCTTGTGAGTGCAGATTTTGCGAATTTCCAAATCCAAAAGGGATGAGGCTTCCGGCAAGGACTAACAAAGCAAGCGAATTTTTCAATTTTCCAACTAAACTCATCTAAATTATTAAAAATAAATTCTTTATAAAAATTATTGGGGTTTAGAAGTGGGATTTTTATCGGAAAAAAAGAACAAGTCTTTTCCGCCTTCCCCAAATGGCAACTTGCCTCTGTAAATTCCATGAGCCAATGTTCCGATTAAAGGAGAAGAAAATCCCCCTAAGCCAGCACGTTCAAGGTAGACTTTAAAATTTTTATAATCGAATGAAACTCTTCCATTTTCATCCGGTGTAAACTCCCCACTTCTTTGCCAGGACTTTAAAATAGATTCAGGGGTTAAGTCAAATTTGGGTGCAACAACATCCCTATCCAGGACGTCTGACAATCTTTTTGCGATGTTATCTTCCCCGGAACCGGTTGAGCATGAGTACAGGATAATAATTGCATCTTTGGAGAATGAGTCAGAGTACCCTCCAAAAATGCTTTTTACATTAAGTGTGTCTATCTTTTGGAAGGATTTTACTCCCATTGAATATTTGTCCCCATGGTATGCCAAAATCAAAGCGTCGATTTTATTGCATTTCGAGTATCTCTCTATGCAATTTTTAATTTCTTGTATAGATTTGGTTCTTTCAAAATTAATTTTGTAATCAGGAAGATCTAAAAAATCTTTTTTGAATGATTCCTCAATTCTGTCAAATACTTTATACTGGTCATGATTTGTAATCAAGGCAAGAGCAAGTTTTTTTCCGGACATTTCTTTTTTTGCAAGTTCTTTTTTTATAAATTCTTTTTTCTTTTGAGTCTCTTCAGAAAATGCTGAGCTTGCCCCGTAATGTCCAATGCCAAATGAAATAAGACCTCCGGCGAGAATTAATAATGAAACCCCCTCTTTTAACTTTTCAACCAAACTCATCTAAAGTGATATGGGGGAATTCTTTATAAGAATTATTGGGGTTTAGAGACTAGAATTATCTTTATTTTCCTCTTCCCATTCCTGCACGTACAGATGGTCTTGCTTTTGATGTTGGATTTTTGTTTCGTAGTCCTCTTGACTTTTTGCCTGCAGAAGTAGCTCCTCTCTCGGGCTTGTTCTGATTTTTAGGATTGTTTATCCAACTGAGTGTTTTGTCATTTTTTATTTCAGGCCTGTTTGGGTCGACACAAATCACTTCGTAAAAAAAGTTCATTCCATCTTTCCCTATGTGGTAAGAATTAATTACTTCAAGGTTTGTGAACTTTTTTGAGACTCTTTGTTCTGCAATCCATCTATAGCTCATTTTAAGATTTTTATTTGTGTGCATCCTTTTACTTCTTCTTCCCTTGTTTGGTCTTGATCTTTTGTGCCCCCCACGTTTAATCCTGACTCTTATCACAACAAAACCTTTTTTGTCCTTATAACCAAGTGCTCTTGCGCGGTCAAGTCTAAGAGGTTTCTCTACTTTGGTAAAAACATTGCCCGCTCTCCATTCAGTCATTCTTTCACGAAGAACTTTCTTATCTGGTTTCTTCCATGCAAGTTTTATGTAATGGTATAATCCGTGTGCCATGAAAGTAGAAAGAAAAATTCGGTTTAAAAATCTTTGGAATATAAATTTAATAATCTATAACCCTGAGATTTTAATCCTTGGAAAGTATAAAACAG
>JAUYLQ010000044.1 GCA_030699005.1 archaeon | reverse complement strand
ATTAAAAAATTATCAAATTCAGGAAACGCATCTTCAAGACTGTATTTTTCAAGATGGTTTAAGTTTATTTTTTTGGGCTCTTCTTTTTGAGAAATGTAATCTGAGAGTTCATACATTCCAATGGTGACTCCAACTGAAGCCACAACCATTAATCCGGTTAACCCCAATTTCTTTTTTCTTGAAGTTTTTTGAAGAGATGAGGGAATTCTTCCAGTCGGTTTTTCATTAAGAATTGCGTTCTTCATAAAATCTGTAGTAAAGCCTTCAGCCATCCCCGAAACATAAGAAACAGGAATTGAGCCAACAGTCATGACTGCGGTTTTTACTAAGTCTCCACCAAATTTGATGCCATATGAGATGACGTTTGTCAAAAATCCCATCTTGCTTCCAAAAGAGCCATCATGATGCTCCATTGAACTCTCCTTGATTTTCTTACGGCTTTTTGTTCTTAACTTGTCTCCAATATATCCTCCAGCCAAAATAAATGGAGAGAGGGTTAACCTAAGCCAAGCTGAATCATCAACTCCCATATCGGGAAAAAACTGATAAAATTCGGGAAGATTATTTGCTAACTTGGGTAAAACCGTTTCAAGAAAAGCATATAGGGGCGTTACAAGTGCAACAGAAGATAACCCGCAAACACTAAAATCTTTCAAAAAGTGACCCCAGCTGTGTCCATGATAGTCCTTTAAGTCTTCCTTGACCGTATTATAAAATCCTTTAAAGTCTGCTCTTAGTTTATCCAAATTTTCAAAGTTTCCAAATTCATTCATGTAAAACGAGAAAATAAGTTGGCTTATAAATACTTCTGTTCTGAAAATTCTTCTTCACCTTTATCATTATCCCCGTCTAAAACTTCACCTTCATCAGTTAAAATCTCCCCTTCTTCAACATGCTCCTCTGACCATTCTCCAGTCATCAAATCTGCGTAAGGGTTGGGGTTTTCTTTCAAAAAAATATGTTTAAGCCAGATGTGAATCTCTTCAAAGTGATTTTCCTGCTCAAGCCAAAGCTTCCCGTTGTTTTCAAGCTGAAGTATGGGGAAAAACAAAAGTGCTCTTTCCTCTTTATCATTTCCGACTATCTCAGTGTAAGCCACTTTTTTGTGCTCCTTATTTTTATCAAAATAAGACGTAATTTTTTCTTGCAAATCATGAAGTTTATTTTTTAAGTTGAATTTTCTTTTTGGAAGAGAAAGACCCGTTTCACGCAAGGCATTGTTGTCAACAATCGCCTTTTTTACACGCCTGTTTTCGGTTATAATCGCCTTATTAAGGGATTCAATTAGGTCATTTAAAGTGACTTTTCTAAATCTTGGAACAGGGCTCCTTGGAACAAGTTCGGGAATCACTTCGTCAAGGTCTATTCTTTCTAAAACATTCTTTTTTTCTTCTTTTTCTCCAAAAAGGATTGAGTCAATACTCCTCATGTATCTACTTAATATTAACTCGGATTTTATTCGAAGCAGAAGGGCCGCTGCAAGAAGGACTTTGCTTGAAACAAAGAAGTCCATCTCTTCATACGCCTGAATTTTTACTAAAAACCCTTCCGCTAAAATATTTATATTAATGTCCCAAGGGTCAAGCTGTTCTGTATTTATCAAGTCGTAAATTATGTCCTGCCAGCCTATCTCCCGGTTAAAAAGAAGGTCATGAACCTGCTCTTGCCCTACACTTGATTTTACCTCTTCCATTACCTATAAAAAGCGTTTTATTTTATAAACTTAATATAAAAATTCAACACTCGCCCGAAAACGCATGTCATTTTACAAGAGTAACATAATAGAAAGATTTATATACTAAAGTTACATCGAAATATTATCACCTCTTTTACCCAGGAGAGGACACAGAGCTGACTAATTTTATTTAGCTTTGGAGAATCTCCTAGGTTTTATATTCTATAGAAGTAGGCTAAAAAGAGTTTAGTAAATCAAATCAAAAGGTGACTAGTGATTTTATTTAACACTTGTCAAGATTGCAAACTCTTTTTATGAGCCAAGAAAAACTCTTTTTACTTGCTCATTTTTATGTTAAATTTTGACAGCATAAGTATATAACGGAATAAATTTTTGGTTCTTAACAGCATAAAATGGCAAAAAAAGATGACACTGAGAGAATGTCCTCAATTCTGAGTTATTTTATAATAGGAATTATATGGTATTTTGCAGATGAAAAAGTAAGGAAAAGTGAATTTACAAAGTTCCATGTTAAGCAGGCATTGAATCTCTTAATTTTTAGTGTTGTTTTGGGAATCCTTTTGGGATGGATTACCTTTTTTTCATTCGGTTTTTTCAGAGTTTTTGCATGGATAATTCAATTAGCTCTATTTGTACTCTGGATAATTGGGCTAATTAATGCCATAAACTCAAAAAAAGAAAAAATTCCGGTTATAGGGCAATTTGCAGAAAGATATCTTACTTTTTGAGGTTTTTTAGAATAAGCGAAAAAACCCTAATCCTTAAATATTCCGGCATCTTCTAAAAATAATGGAAAATATAGAACTTCTTGTTACCGAGATTAAAGGGACATTTACAGTTTTTGAAAGGTGGGAATTCATTTCTAAAGGGAAGAATCCAATTATAAATTACCTTTCCGACAGCAATGGAAACAAAAATTCTGAGAGAATAAAGGAAAAAATAAAAAGATTTGTTACAAAAAAATATAATAAATGTGAACCTACAACTGACATTAATGAAATGTATTACAATATCCTCAGAAACATTGAAAATGCAGAAGTGATTGCACTTGATTATTAAAGATTATTTCTTTTTCCCTTTTTCTTCAGAAGAAGAGTCTCCAAATTCGGCATAATGACACTTCCCGCAATAGAGTCTTCCTTTCCCCTTCATTAAAAAAATACCGGGACCGCATCTTGGACAGAATCTCTCTCTTGTGACTTTGTCACCAGAAATTTTGTATTTAGAGTATTTTTTTGAAGTTGGCTGATTCTTGTGGGGCTTCTTTCCTTTCTTTACAATCTTCTTTTTTCCCATTATAGAGCTTCCTCCTTATCCTTAACTTCAGTACTTTTTTCAGATTCGGCTTTTTTTGCTTCCTTTGCTGCCTTTTTTGCTTCGGCTTCGGAATTCAATTTTTCTTCAAGAGCCTTCTTTTCTTTTTCTTTCTCCTGCTTTGTCTTCTTAACAACCCTGTCAAACTCTTTTTTTGAGGAGTAAACATGAACATCCGCATCAAAGACAGTTGTCCCATATTTTCCTGAGATTTTTTGAGTTCTTATCAAACTTGGATTTAAAGAAAATTTTTCAGATAAAACTTGTTTAAGCTCCTCATGACTCGGAGTCACACTGGATTTTATTTCAAAATGAAATTCTTTTCTTGAAAATAAAGGGTTCTCCTTCTCTGAAATCTTTTTTATTTCTGTTATCATTATCTTGTTTTTATTGCAAACTCCCCATTTGAGTTTAAATTTATGTTCTTTGCTATTTCTGACTTTTCATGGTTTAACACGTATATTTTTCCTTTGAATGAATCAGTGAACTCTTTCGAACCGCATTTTGGACATTTGTCTGACTCATAAATTGTCTTGCAGATTTTACATGCTTTTGTTTTTACTTTTGCCATTTACTTTTTCTTTCCCCCTTTAGCCTTCCCCGCTTTTCCCTCTTTTGAAACTTCTTTCTTTAATGCCTTTTTATTGTCAGCATCTTTTTTTGCTTTTTCTTCTTTTATCCATTCGAGTTTTCCAAGGCCAACCTGCCTCATAGTAAGACCTATTTTTGGTTCTCCACCTTTGTGAGAGATTGCAACAACCCTTGCAACACAAAGGTCATTTTCTTTCAAAACTCTTCCGCTTGATTTTCCTGAAAGAGAGCCTGAATCGCTAAAGCTAACATAATCTTCCATGGTCTGACTTATGTGTATCATTCCCCTCATGACACCCAAATCGATAAAAGCCCCAAAATTTGTTATTTCTGAAACTTTCCCGTATACCAGTTCCTGAAGTTCTGGTTTCCATACAAGAAGTTTAAACACACATTTGTAATAAGCTGCACCATCACCGGGAATTATAACCCCGTCTCCAACATTTAGAACATCAATAACTGAAACAACTTTTCCAAGTTCTTTTTCATAATAATCCGCATAAGTTTCATCAAGTTGCTCTCTGACTGATTCTGAAGTAGGCAAACCAAAGAGCTTCGGAGCCACCCTTACATAGTCTTCAACTTCTGCAATATAAAACATTTTAATCGAAATTTAAAGCAAAAATTGCTTTTTAAAGCTTTTCCTAAAAAAGGGAGAACATTCCATATTCACTGCAATTCAAGCTTCTTTTTATTTCTTATCACAATCTTCCTGTTTCTAACTGACTTCCTAAGTTCACGGTCGACACTTGCAAGAAAAATCTCTAAATGCAAGTCAAGATAGTTTTTTATTCCTGAATCCACATATTTCCCGGGACAACTAACTTCTTCGTAATTCCCCGACAGAATCATCTTTAAAGCTAATTTTGTCTCATCTTTTACTTTAAGAGACTTTGATGAATTTCCTATTCTTTTCAATTCATTAAGAACTTCGTTTGGAATCAAAACCAGGTGTCCCAAATCAGCTAACTCCTCATAAAAGTCAAGTTTGTTCCTAACGCAAGACAGAATAAAACTGGTGTCCAAGATTACTTTTGCCATACTATGAATCAGTAAACTAGGTATAAAAAATTAATTAAAAGGGAAACATGGGAAAGTTTTTAATTTAAACATTCATCTCTAAGATATGGAACCGTCTTCAGAAAAACAACAGCACTTTTTGAAAAACAAAAAAATCTTAGAAAAAGAAATAAGATACGCAAATTTGAAAAAAACTGATAACGTAATTGAGATTGGGGCAGGGGATGGAAGGTTAACCCGGTTAATCTCTCCAAAGGTAAATTCTCTTGTCTCATATGAAACTGACAATTCTTTTAAGCCAATACTTGAGAATCTAAAATTAAACAATACCAAATTCATTTATGATAATGCACTTAAATATTCATGGAAAAACAGAAACAAAATTGTTTCAAATATTCCTTATTCACTCTCTGAACCTGTTATTATGAAAGCAATAAAAGATGAAATAAAAGAGCTTACTTTAATTATCGGAGAAAAATTTGCATCAATTTTAAAGAAAAAAGAAACAAAAATCGGCCTTATTACTGCCCTTTACTTCAATGTAAACTTTATAGAGAAAATTGATAAAGAAAAGTTCACACCATCTCCAAGAGTAAACTCATACCTTATTCAATTAAAAAGAAAAAAACCGTCTGAAATTGAACTTGTTCTTCAGTCAATTTTGGAGAAAGAATCAAAAACAAAAAATGCAATCATTAAAACCCTCCAGAATTATGGAAAAACGAAAAGAGAGGTTAGAAAGATGATTGAAGAAATGAACCTTAACATTGAAACCTTAAACAAATCCACTAAAACACTTTCAGGAAAGTTTATCGAAAAACTTAAGAATAAATTAAAGGATTTTTTGTAAGCAAAATCATTAAAAACCTAAAATTCAATACATTTCTAACGGGTCTGTAGTATACCGGTATTATGTCAGCCTCCAGAGCTGAAGAAGGGGGTTCAATTCCCTCCAGGCCCATATCCCAAAATATTCTCGTAATTAAAAATTTCTTAAATGACCTCTTCCTCATCATGAACCTTGACAACATCAGTTACATAATCTTCATCATGCATCTTAACAACCCGAACACCCTGGGCAGCCCGGCCCATAACTCGGATATTCTTTAAGCTCATTCTTATAACCTGGCCTTTTGCGGTTGTTATAATAATTGAATCACTGTCATTCACTGAAATTGCATTAACAACTTCACCTGTTTTTTCAGTTACTTTTAAGTTTATTACTCCCTTGCCTGCCCTGGCTG
>JAUYLQ010000039.1 GCA_030699005.1 archaeon | reverse complement strand
ATTAAGAGAAAAATGCCGACCAAGTCCAAGGTATAAAAAAACCCCCAAGGCCATTAAGACCGTAAAAGAATTTTTAGTCAGGCACATGAAAATAAGGGACGGTGACCTTAAAAAAATAAGAATTGACATAAATTTGAATGAGCAGCTTTGGATGAGGGGAATAAAAAAACCCGTTCATAAAATTAAAGTTAAAGCGGTGAAAGAGGGAGATATTGTTCGTGTTTATTCAGCAAACCTTCCCCCAAAAATAAATTTTAAGAAACTAAGAGGGGAGAAAATGGAGATTCAGGCAAAAGCTGATGCTGAAAAGAAAAAAACCATGATGGAAAAAGCTAAAGAAACTCTAAAGGGAAAAAAGGAACCTGCAGAAGAGATTTCTGAAGAAAGCGTGGAAAAAACCGATGAAGAGAAAAAAGATGAAAAAGAAAAAGAAGAATCCTCAAAAATTTCCCAGGAACAGCTTGAAAAAGATAAAGCAAAAGAAATGAAGCACAAATCAAAAATAAACTCCCCAGGACAAAAAAAGGCCGAAAGAAAAGGCTACGACATAACTTCTAGGGGACATTAAAATGAGTAAATTTAAGGAATTCCCAGATTCTAATGCCTTAACATCTTTAGGTTATGAACCTTTTTCCGATTTTGAAATTCTTTACACCACTTTCTTTAAAAAAGAAAATCCTGAAGATGAAGACAAAATATCTGAGTCATTTAACGAAATCGTCCTTTCAAGGAACAAATCCGGAGTAAAGAAATATATTGAAGAAAAATGTGCAGAGGAATTTAAACAGTATAAATTTGAATGGGATAAAGAATATGAAGACCTCCATCAATCAAACGACATTGAAGACAAAAACATCTTGGTGATTATTAATAGAAGTTCAAATAAAAAATCTCTTGATGCAATAATTGCCCCAAAAAAAGATTTTTAATCACTTTAAAATCTTCCCCGTTTCCAAATACCATAAATACAAATCAAGTTCACCCATATGAAGACCTGCTTTTTTACTTATTTCTTTTAAAACATTTTCAATTTCAATATACTTTTTAGAGGTTAAACTCTTGTTCTTTGGTTTTTCAACTAAATTGTGCTTTACAAGTAAGTCAATTATATGAAAATCAATAATTGCTAAATTCTTGTAACCAATATTTCTTAAAAAGTGGGAAGACTCTTTCATCCCAAGTCCTTTTATGTTTTTTACAATCCACCCTCTTAAAACAAGTTCATCATTAATTTCTTTAATCATTTTAACCAATTCATCTTTTTTTTCTCGGGCAAGAACTACGTACCCTGCCCTTGCATTAGGAAATCTGTGACCTAATTCCGAGAGCCTTTTTGATAACTCTTCTTCACTTAAATTAAGAAACCCATCCCCAACTGCATTTTGAATTTTTATTCCGCCATTCGCGGAAAAGTTGGCAGTCATAAGACAAAAACAAAGTTCTTTGAAGATCTCACTCTCCCCTGAATTTCGAACTTTTTCAAATTCTTTCCCCTTTAAATCGATTACTTCTTTAATTTCTGAATTTTTTAAATTTTCAATTTTTGATAATAAAGATTCCATAAATTCATGAAAAAACCTTCATTTATAATCCCTTCCATGATGTTTGGATCCGACAGCACATCTTTATTAAAAAAAGAAAATATTATTCCCTATGAACTTAATATTGAGAGTTGATGATGTAGGAAGGAAAAACTACTCAAAAATTATGCCTTCCATACTCGAAGAATTTTCAAAAAGAGATTTTCCTTGCACTTTAGGAGTTATTGCATGTGAACTTGAGAATAAAGACAACTACATAGAAAGACTAAAAGATATGGGCCTTACAAAAAGAAATGAATTCGCCCTTCACGGATATTACCACCAGATGGATGAAAACCAAAATCCTGAATTTAAAATCCTTTCAAAAGAAAAGGCAAAAAAACTAATTCAAAAAGGCAAAAATTTGATAACTAAAAAGCTAGATGTTGTTCCAGTTACTTTTATTCCCCCATGGAATGAATCTTCTTACGGAACAAAAGAGGCTCTTCTGGAAGAAAACTTTTTGGTTTACTCTGGAGGTAAAGGCGAATTTGAAAATTCAAAAATGGTTTCAATGGGATATACAGCTTCAACTGCGACTTTTGGACCTCATAAATTGGTTCCCCTTACAAAATTAAAAAATGATTGTGAAGAAAGCTTGAAAAATATGGGATATTGTGTTGTAATGATACATCCCCAAGATTATCTTTCTGAGAATTTTGAAAAAAATTCACAACCAAAAATTGATTCTGAAAAATACAAAAATTTGACGGAATTTCTTGATTGGATTAAAGAAAAAGGATTTAACCCTGTAACTTTTAGAGAACAGTTTTATTATCTCAAAGGTTAGAAGAGAAGATTTAAATATCTTTTAGTCGTTAGATAGAAATGGTGTATGAAGGTCTTGCTGATTTATTTTATTCTCCTCAAATTATTGGAATATTAGTCATCCTTATTATATGGGAAATTGTATGGAAAGGAATTGCCCTTTGGAGAGCTGCAAAAAACAATCAACCGGCATGGTTTGTTTGCCTTATTATTTTTAACACGGTCGGAATACTCCCTATACTTTACCTTGCATTTTTCCAGAAGAAAAGACCTGAAAAAGTTCTTAAAAAAAGAAAGTAAAGTTTAGCTAATTTTTTTAATTTCATCAAGGAACTTATTTTTTTCTGACCTAGAAGTGTGAGTTTTTCCAAACCGGACAAGTGTGGGATTTATTTCACTCCATTTTTCTTTAGGAAATATCTCTTTCAAAGTTCTTTCAATCATTTCGGGTTTTTCTGAATCTGCCCAGAGAAGATAATTTGAAATATATGCTACGTGAGTATCCACCCCAATTGCATCGCTTCCGTATTCAGATAAAAAAACGTTTGCGGCTTTCCTTCCGACTCCCGGAAGAGAAGTAAGCTTTTCAATGTCATTTGGAACTCCACCTTTAAACTCTGACAAAATTTTCCTCGCGCATTCAATTATGTTTTTTGATTTATTTTGGAAAAAGTTTACTGGTTTTATTATTTCTTCCACTTCCTTCACACTTGCTTTTCCTAATTTTTCGGCTGACCCCAAACTTGCAAATAACTTTTTACAGACCTCAATTGTTGTTTCATCTCTTGTTCGTGCGGAAAGAATAATTGAAATAAGAGTTTCAAATGGAGTAGCCCAGCCTTCTGCTGCAAGCCTCATTTTCTTCACATCTTTTTTTAATTCTTCAAGCTGTTTTAGAGCTTTTTCACGCGGGAACATAAATTTTTAATGATGAACTCACTTTTAAGATTTATGTTAGACGACCTTATCTCTGAACTCCAAAAACTTTACTCAAAAGAAAGAGCAGAACACTCAAAAAGATTTTTTAAAACAGGAATCGGAGAATATGGAGAGGGGGATGTTTTTTTGGGCCTAAGCGTCCCAATTCAAAGAGAATTTGCAAAAAAGTATAAAGACCTGTCCTTATCAAACCTCCAAAAACTTCTTGATTCAAAAATTCACGAGCACAGGCTAATTGCAGGGTTAATTTTGACACAGAAGTTTAAGAAAAATCCTGAAGAAATTTTTAATTTTTATATTAAGAACTCTAAAAGATTTAACAATTGGGATTTAGTTGACCTAACTGCGCCAAAGATTTCCGGAGAATTTCTGATTGGCAAAAATAAACAAATACTTTACGAATTTGCTAGGTCAAAAAACATTTGGGAAAAAAGGATTGCGATTATCTCAACATACGCTTTCATAAGGAAAACTAATTTCGCTGATACCCTTAAAATTTCGGAAATTTTGCTTGGCGATAAGCATGACCTTATCCACAAGGCAGTTGGCTGGATGCTAAGGGAAGTTGGAAAAAGAAATGAAGAAATCCTAAAGGATTTTTTAGATATAAACTATAAAAAAATCCAAAGAACAACCTTAAGGTATGCAATTGAAAAATTTCCTGAAAAAGAAAGGAAAGAATGGCTTAAAAGAAATTTCTAAAAAACCTTATAAAGGTCAATTTTATCCTTAAAAAATGAAAAAAGAAATATACTCCGGTTCTAACTCCGGGTTTTACTGCTATGGGTCATTTGAAAGTTTTATGTTTAAGGAAAGTGCAGAGCACATTCGCAGCAGGTTTGACCTTGGAACAGACTTATTCCAAATTTGGCTCCTGGAGGGAGTTTTAATTCATTACAGAAACAACGGGAAACAAAAAGATGGAAAAACTTTTATTACTCTTTATGACAGAAACACGGAAAAACTCGAAGGAGTTGAAAAGATAATCCTTGACGGAGCGAAGAAAGGGCATTAAGACCTGTTTTCTTTTTCTTTTTTTGATATTAAAAATGGATTTTCTACTGATTTCATAAGTCCATAAAGAGATTTGACCTGGCACTCCACTACTTCAGTTAAACTTACTTCATTTCCACCTTTATCAAAAAAAGCGATTGTATATAGCTTTTCAATCTTCTCATCAGGCACCAGATTCGTATTATAATCTTCCATATTTCCCTTAAGTTATAATTCTTTAAAAAGATTTACTCCATTTTCAGGCTTCACGTAAAGGCCTTCTTTTCACACGACCACCAGAAACATCGTTTAATTTTTGCTCTATTATAAATGCTGTAGGGTCAATTTTCTTTATTTCTTTTTTTATTCTTGAAACTTCAATTCTTGTTACAATTGTGTATAAAATATTCAGGTGCATTTCTCTTTTGTCTTCCTCAAAGTAACCCCCGTTTCCGTTATAAATCGTAACTCCTTTGTTTAGTTCATGTATAAGCTTTTTCCTTATTTCGCTACTTTTTTCTGAAATAATTGTAATCCCGATATATTCTTCAATTCCAGTAACGATAAAGTCAAGGGTTTTAGAAGCTGTGAGGTAGATAAGAATTGAATAGAGAGCAACTTCCACGCTTAAGAAAATTGCTGCAAAGACAAAGATTATCAGATTCACCCCGAAGAGTATTTCACCCACACTTAAATTTATTTTTTTACTTAAGTATACTGAAAGGACCTCTGTTCCGTCAAGGACACTTCCTCCCCTAATCGAAAGGCCTATTCCTGCACCAACAAAAAACCCCCCGAAAATAGAGACTAAGAGGCTGTCATTCGTCATAACTGGGTAATCTA
>JAUYLQ010000035.1 GCA_030699005.1 archaeon | reverse complement strand
CTGGGATATGAAATTAATCCTGCCAGGTAAAGTGACTGTGCTGCTTTAAGGGTGTTTGAAGGAGTAACTCCGTAAAGTTTATAGCTTTCAGTTTGGAGGCTTGTTAAGTCAAACGGAGGATTAGGGGGAACTTTTTGTTCGGTTTTTTTTGTTGAGAGTTCAATCTCATGCCCTTCGATATTTTCAAAATTTTTTAATTCTTCTTTTTGAAAAAAATCTTTCGTGCACCCAAGTTCTATTTTAGGATTTGCAGTTGTAATAAAAACCTGCCAAAATGGCTCTTTTTTGAAATTTTGAATTTCCCTTTCTCTTTCGACAATAAGGTTTAAAGCCGGACCCTGAACTCTTCCAATTGACATTATTTTGAACTTTCCAGTAGTTTTTATTGCATTCATAAGAACACGGGATAAATTTATTCCATAAAACCAGTCAAGGTAATGCCTGGATTCCCCTGCAACTGCCTGCTCCCAGTTTATGTGGGGAGCTTTATTTTCATAAGATTGATTCAGCTCGTTCTGGGTAAGAGTTGAAAATTTCATTCTGTTTGCATCATTTTGGTTGCAAATCAGCTTTACCACATTTCTTCCTATAACTTCCCCTTCAATGTCAAAATCTGTTGCAACTGTTATTGAACCTGCATTTTTCGCAAGTTTTAGCAAAGTGTCATAATACTTTTTTGTGAAGTCACCTTTTTTTACCATGTAATTTGGAACCCAGGAAATGTCAAAAATGGGGACGTTTGAACCTGGAACATTCTGTTTTAGTGTAAAAAGGTGCCCGACAGCGCAGGCAACAATTATTTTTTTCCCATCTCTATCAACTTCATAATATGAAACTCCCCTTACAAGCTCCCTTTTTGTTGAAACTCCAAGGGCATTTGAAATTTTCAGGGCGGCTTGTGGTTTTTCAGTAATTATCAGCTCATATCCGTTTTGTTTCAAAAGAATTTTTGGGGGAACATAAATTTCGTTTTTTGTTGTAGTCTTTTTTTCTTTTTTAGCTGCGGTTTTTTTCTTTCCTTTTTTTCCGTTTTTCCTGCTTTTTTTTATATTTCCCTCTTTTTCTATGGAGACAAGTTCAGAACTGATGGGTTTTGAAGAGATTATTTCTGTTGACATTTGCCTGTTTATATCTGGGTTATAATCTTTCACCATTTTTTCAGTTGTGTTTCTTAAAAATTCATCCCGCCTTACTTCAGGTTTTACCTCTTTTACAACTTTTTCAGTTGTTCTTTTAAAATCGCTCCCAGGTCTGAAAAAAGATTCACTGGCCACTTCTTCACGGCTTTTTCGCTTTGCCATACATAAATTCCTATATTTCCTCATTATATTAAGTTTTTGCATTATACTCTTTAATTATAGAAAAGAATTTAAAACGAAATTCCTAAATTAAAGCTGATGACAGGTAAATCAATTGACAATAAATTTATTCAGGCGTTGTGTATTATGTCAGAAGATATCCCTGAAGGGGTAAATTATAAAAAGTTTGTTCCAGGTTTGACTGATGCGGCATTGGACCTGATTGAAAAAGGATACGCTTTTAAGATTCCGGTTGGAGAAGATGATTCAAATTATTGCCTGACCTATGAAGGAATTAAGTTATTTGAAAGAATCTTGAAATATGCCGGTCTTGTAATGTAAAAGTTTAAGAAACAATCTAAAATTTTAAGAAACCTTTAAAAGCGGATGGAATCTTTATTTTTGTATAGTTTGTATTTAAAATATAGCGAGGTAGAGCAGTCTGGAGTGCTCGTCGGGCCCATAACCCGGAGGTCGTGCGGTTCAAATCCCACCCTCGCTAGTTTTATTTTTTTTCAGGCGAGGCTATTTTGATTTTTATAAAATTATTTAAACACGAAATAATTCGTATTAGTAATATGTGGTCAATGAAGATTAAGATAAGAGAAAAATGGAATCCTTATAATTTTAGATGTCAAAAATTTGGGGTAAAGATTTACTTTTATAGTTTGAATAATTATAAGAAGAATAATGAAGTATATGTTATTGGTTCTGGAATAGTTCATGGTGAAGAGAAAAATAAAAAATCCTTTTTCAGTAGTTTATGCAAGGATAAAAAGATAGTAAAAATAGAGAGAAATGAGGATTTTTTTATTGGGGTCTATAAAGAACCAGAAGTTGTGGCTAAAAGAAGAGGATTAGATTTGGCTTATAGCCCATCAATAATACATCTTAAACCTGTTATATTTGATAATGAAGGATGGGAAGAATGGGAGTTTGCCTCTCCCGAAAGAGATTTATTTGAAAGAATTCTTTCAAGCAAAAGAATTGAGAATAAAGAGATAGAATTTAAAATTTTTTATTTCAAAGATAAAAAGATAAAAAGCATTATGCCGTTGAGCATTTTCCCGGAATTAACTAAAAAACAGAATGGGGCTATTAGTCTTGCAGTAAAAGAAGGATATTACAATTCTCCAAGAAAAATAGATTTGGTAAATTTGGCAAAAAAGGCAAATTCGTCGCTATCTAATTACCAGGTTCATTTAAGAAAAGCGGAAAAAAAGATTCTCCCATTTATTCTAAAACAAAACATTGATGAATGATATACGAAATATTTCGCATATAAAAATATATTCTAAAACTCAATTTATTTTTTATGGGACAACTAAATAAAACTCCTGAAGACCTTCCTGAGGAATTAAGAACCTTTGGGAAAGAAAACCTGCAAAGTTGCTATTCTTCAGAAGAAATTGTTTCACTTTCTCTAAAGGAAAAGCAATAGGCGCAAAAAATGGAATTCAATCTATTTCCAATTTCATTTAGAAACAAGTTTAATGAAATTTTGGATACTGAAAAAGATTATACAAGTAAGGAAACTAAAACCTTGAATTCCGTAAACATCCTAATCTCCGCCTTTTTTGATAAAGAAGAGATTAAAGGTGAGATTATTGAATTAATGAAATGTTTAAAGGGTTTTGAGGCACAAACTCTTATTGTAGATAAATTTTTAGATAATCCCAAGACAAAAGACAAAGAAATGAGGGTTATTGTTGGATTCATTCTTCAAGCAACAATGACGGATAAATTTTTTGAAATTCTTAATAAATTAAAGTTAAACTCAGAAAAAAAACTAGCTCTTCTAAATAAATGGAATGACACATTAAAACAAATTTATATTGGTCAGGGGATAGATTATACTTATACCCATGAAAAAATTAAACCAATAAACTTAAAAGAATATTTTTTAATGATAGAAAAAACTACTTCTCCTATGATTTTGCTCCCTCTTTATATTGCTTGCTCAATTAAAAATTTTGGGGATAAGGAGACAAATAAAATCTTAGATTATGGAAAAAATTTTGGTTTAGCTTTTCAGATAAAAGATGATTACGAAGATTTTGAAAATGATGTATTTGAAGGAAAACAAAGAGCGTTTATTGTTAAGGAATTTTTTGATACTCTACCTAAAGATGAAAAAGACTTTATATTAGAAAATTACAGGAAAAAACCAAAGGATTGTGTCGAATTAATAAAAAAATCTACAATCCCGGAGAAAGTTATTAAGTTAAATCAGGAATATATAAATAAATCATTAGATTCTCTAAAGAATTTAAGGGGCAACTATATTGAAAAATTAAGATATATTGCAGACCTATGTAAGATTAAATCTTAAAGATAAGGAAAATAAGAAAATAGCCCCCACGGGAAAAACGTAGTCATTCCCACCCTCGCTATACTTAATATTTCACTTTGTGAAATATTAAAATAATAACGGGATTTGAACTCAAATTCTGAGGATTTCTGACGTCATCAATTACTATTGTTTAGACGGCACGGAATCCGAATAACCCTCGCTATAATTCTTAGTGTAACTTAAAAATTAAGACATATTAGAAACATTTATAAAGATGGAGAAAGTTAAAAAAATATGGAAAGAAAAGACATTTCAAAATTATTTGCGAGGGTATCAAAAAAAACGAAGCCATTAACTGAAGAGGAAAGAATAGAAGATGGAATAAAAACTTTTAAAAGAAAAGCAATGGGTTTTTTCCGTAGTACAGTAATAAAAACTTCTGATGAAATTGCAGAATTGCTTTATGGTGCAGGCATAACTTCCTCAATAGAAGATGGGAAAGAGTTGATTCCCGAGCTTGTTAAATATAATGATTTTGGAGGGTTGTATGGAATTTCTTTTAAAGAAGCGAGATCTAAATATGGGGAATCGAGATACGAGATTAATGCAGGTTGGTATGGAAGATTATAATTATTTCTTCTAAGTTTTAATAAAAATTGAGTGGTTTTTTTTATTTGAGATATTTAAAATAGCTCCGCAGGAAAAACGTAGTCGGAAAGATTTCAAAATTCACACAATTTTTAAACTATTGAAGATTATTGGATTTATGGCAGTGACAGAGCAGGTTCTTTTTCCAAACACTTTTGGAATAGAGTTAATTTACTCATTTGTAATCATATTTTGCAGCCTTATAATCTATTTTAGCACAAAAAAAATGTACAATATAAGCAAGTATCCCGGAATAAAATATTTCAGGGAATCTTTTTTATTTTTTGCAATTGCCTATTTTTTTAAGTCCTTTATAAGTTTCCTACTTTTTATTTTTCAATTTCATGAAGTGGTAGAATTTTCATCAGTGTTTTTGGGAGTAATAACCCTGTTTTTCTTTATGTATGCGAGTACGATGGCAATTTTCTATCTGGTTTATAGCATAGCTTGGAAAAATTTCAGGGAATCAAGTTATACAATACCTCTGATTCACGTTTTTGTCCTTATTATTTCAGCTTTTAGTATTTTTGTAAGGGAAGCAGGGATGTTGATTATACTGCAGATTTTGCTTTTTTCATTTGTTGCATTCAGGAATTTTTCCTCTTACAGAAAGCTCGGAAAAAAGAAAAGAGCCAGCTCAATTTACATCATATACCTATTGTTGTTCATATTCTGGATGCTTAATCTTGCAGACCTCTTAGTTGCAGGATTCGGGGCAGTTATTGAGCTCCTTGTTTCAATGGCATCAATTGGGATATTCTTACTAATTTTGTACAAAGTTACAAAAAATGTGGGTTTTAATTAAAATGGCAAAAAGAGATAAGCTGGAGATTATAAAGGATATTTTGAGAATTATAAAAGAAAATCATGGCCACATCAAAATGACCCCCCTTTTAAGAAAGTCCAATTTGTCTTCAAGAAGGTTTGCCGACTACAAATCAGAACTCATTGAAAGAAGCTTAATCAGTGAAGTTGAAGATAAAAAAAAAGGAAGGGAGATTTTGATAACTGAAAAAGGAATGGAATTTTTGGAAAAATACAGGGCAATCGTAAACTTCATTAACGAATTCGATTTATAGGTTTTATGGGGCATATCTTTTTATACTTTAAAGTTTCAAAAATTTTATGAGGTTTCCGGAGAGAACAAGTAAGAAAGGGTTAATAATTCCCGTAAAGTTTGCAGTTCTTGATGCAAAATATTTTTCAATTCCAGTCTTTAATGTTGATCCGATTTCAAAAAATTTTTCTGGTGTTGTGAGTCATGCTAAGATTAAAGTTGAAAACGAAGAAGGGGTTCCAACTTCCGAACTAAATTTTTATGGAATTAATCCTGGGATATATTCCGGGGATTACATAAGAGCTTACATTCATAAGTATTCTGGAAAAAATGAAGAGTATCATGTTATTGAGGCAGGGGAATTTAATAAAGAATCTTTTTTTGAGAGGGATTTCAGGAAAAAAGAAACTGTTTCAAAAATAGAAAAATGGAGCACTTTAACCTGTGATGGAAAACTTCTTGGGACATTTTTTGGGCTTGAAAGGCATTTGGTCAAGAGATATCTTTATTGAATAAAAAGTAAGCCAGAATAAATTCAGAATTCAAAATGTTTATAAGGGAAAATTGTTCTTTAACTTTAACTCTTTACCCAGGTCGCATAAGCAGAACTTAGCGTTCTTCGCAAATGCTTCTGGGAGACAATACAGCCCAGGTCGCATAAGCAGGACAAAGTCAAAGTCCTTCGCAAATGCTCCCTAGAGGCAAAAAACAAAACAAGCCCAGGTCGCATAGTGGTTATTGCACCGGATTGCTAATCCGGACCCCTCGGGGTGCGCAGGTTCAATTCCTGCCCTGGGCGTTTTTAATATTTTCAATATGTAATTATGTCCGTATCGCGTAAGCAGGACAAAGTCAAAGTCCTTCGCAAATGCTCAACGGAAAAACAAGACAAGCCCGTATCGCATAGCGGTATTGCACATGCTTGGAAAGCATGGTCCTCCGGGACTCCGAGGTTCGACTCCTCGTGCGGGCGATTGCCCTCGTCGCATAACGGCATTGCACGCGACTCGAACTCGCGGCCCTTTGGGCATCCAGGTTCAATTCCTGGCGAGGGCGTTTCAATAAATCACAATTATCTTTAAAAAGTTACATTTAATAAAAAATTCATGACGATTGAGAAAGTTATGAAGGCAATAATAAAAGAAGAAATTAATTCTAAAAATTTGGAATTTTTAGGTGTTGCAAATTTGCCAAGTTCTCTAACTAACCTCATGAAAGAACATGGAAATGGTTTTGCACTAACCGATAAAAATAAAGAATTATATGATCAAGAAATTAAAGATTTGGCAATGCGAATGAGAGGGGTTCCAGACTTTTTTTATGTGAATGCTCATTTTGGAAAGTGTGCATTTAGCAGAGGTGTTGAGATGTACGCAGTAGCTTTCTTCAACGAGAAAAAATAAGAACTAAACTCCCAACTGTATAACTCTTTAAGGAGTCTTCTTGCGGGCGGTTTCTTTCAGATTCTTATGCAGAAAAAAAGCAACGTTTTTTAAATCCAAACAATTTAGTTTTTCTCATGAGAACAGCTGGGCTGCTTATGGGGGATGTTGATTCTTTGTTAAAAAGCGTTTCAGAACATCCAGTAATTGAATCTGAGAGGTTATTTTTTAAAGGAGTTGAAAACAAAGATGTTTACAATCCGAGCAAAGAATTTTTAATTAATGGTGAAGAATTTTTATTTGGGAGAGTTGAACCAAGAGATAATTCCGAATTGTCAAAAGTTTTTTTATTTAAAAAAGAAGGTAATTCTTGGATTCCCGACAAAAAATTTAATCCAATAATTAATTCTGAAGACCCGTTTACTTCAAAAATTAATGATGATTTTATTTTGGGATGCGTTGAAGTTGTCAAAATGAAAAAAGAGCATGAATCTGACCCGGACAAATTGAATTACAGAAATGTTTTTTATAGGGGAAAAAATCCTTGGTAATTAAAAAGAGTTTTTGATGGTCCGTGGGGAATGAAAGATATCCGGTTTATCCAGCTTAAAGACGGAAAAATAGCTGTCTTTTCAAGACCCCAGGGAGGAAATGCAGGGAGGGGTAAAGTTGGTTTTTTTATAATTAATTCTTTTGAAGAACTTACCCATAAGCTTCTTTTTGATGCACCGTTTCTTAATCTTTTTTCTGATTTAGAATGGGGCGGAGTAAATCAAGTTCGCTTAATGGAAAATGGGGATCTCGGGGTTATTGGCCACATTGCAAAAATGAATAGGGACGATTCTTTGCATTATTATCCCATGATGTTCACAATTAACCCTAAAACCAAAGAGCATTCTGGAGTTAAAATTCTTTTTAGGAGAGATGATTTGCAAAAAGGAGAATCCAAAAATAAGAGGTTAAGAAATGTTCTTTTTCCCGGAGGATTTGTAGATAATTTAGATGGAACAATTGAGATATATGCCGGAGCAGGAGACGCAGAAGTTTATAGAGTCAAAATAAAAAATCCTTTTGAAAATTAATAGATTTTCAAACCTTCAATTCTTCTTCCTTGTTTTCGAAGTGCTTTTTCTGTACATTGCTTTCCGAATTCAACCAAACAATCTTTAGAACAGCATCCGTTCAGTTCTTTTTGGCAGTTGAGGCAGGAAATAAATAATCTGTCGCAGTTAAGGTTCCTGCAATTTCTGCATAGATCACAAGGTTTAGTGCAAACTTCACAGTTTGATATTGTGTCGCCCTTTGAATTTATTTCTGAAACAAGTCTTTTGTCAAATACAAAGCACTTTCCTTCCCAATATGTGTCTGGAAAGTTTTTACCATAATTAATTATTCCGTCTTTAAGTTGCATTACGTTTTTGAAACCATTTTCCTTCATGTAAGCCGAGGCTTTTTCACACCTTATTCCGCCGGTGCAGTAGGTGACTATTCTTTTATTTTTAAGGTGTTCAATTTTTTCAAGTGCCTTTGGAAATTCTCTGAAGTTTTTTATGTTTAAGTGAATGGCGTCTTTGAACTTTCCAACCTTGTATTCATAATCATTTCTTGCATCAAGAATGATAAAATCTTCACCGGGCTTTTCATTTTCATACATTCTTTTTAATATTTTTGGGTGGATATGTTCTCCGGTATTTTCAAGATTGACTTCTTCACCAAATGTCACAATTTCACCCCTTTTTTTAACTTTCATTTTTGTAAAAGGCATTTCAATAATGGAGTTTTCTTTGAAGACAATATCTGAGAACATTTCGTCTTTTTTCAGATTATCTTTATATTTTTCAATTTTCTCTTTTGTTCCTGAGACCGTTCCATTTATTCCTTCTTTTGAAACAAGAACCCTTCCAAGGAGCCCAAGTTTTTTGCAGAATTTCAGGTGCTCTTTCACAAATTTTTCAGGGTCGCTGATTTTTACAAATTTGTAAAACAATATCACAATTAAATCCTTGTCTTTCATCAAAATATTAAAAAAATCCAATTTATAACCTTTTTGCCATATGAAAATATTTTCATTCATTAGTTGCCCAAGTGTCACCAGATTTCTTTGGATATTCATGCCAGATTCTTGAACTCGCAATGTCACAAATATGCACAAATCCTGCAAGAGTGCCCATAACATTTCTTTTTTTGTCATAGTCACTTCCCTCGCCATGAACATACTTTAAAGCATTTAAGTGTTCGGTCGTAAGTTTGAAGTCATGTTTTGATGCTTGATAAAGTATGAAATCGTAATTATTTTTGAAACGTAAAGCATCATACGCTTCATCTTCATTCCCCCCATATTTCCACGCTTTTTCAAGGTCATGAAGATATAAAACTAAAAGAGCGTCAGACAGGGAAAACTCTTGCTTTCTTCTTGAATTTAGCATTTCATAGAGTGGAACTGCGATATTCATAACTTCTTTTATGTGGTCAAGATATCCTCCAATCCAGGACTGATGCTTAAACTCCGAACCTTTTGCAAGTTCAAACTTAACTTCATTAATTAAATAAACTTTTTTGCATGAACTTTTATTTGGCTCTTCAATCATATTAAGAAGCTCATCCAAAGAATAATATTCTTTCATGTTTAAAAAATCTTTTTCTCATTTATAATTTTAATTATCCCCGAGCATATCAAAATCATTAAAAACCCAATTTCCTTTTTTACCAAATGGGTGAATTAATTCTTGGTCTTGATGAAGCTGGAAAGGGTCCTGTGATTGGTCCAATGGTCCTTGTTGGGTGTTTAATCGAAAAAGAAAGTGAGCGCAATTTAAGGAGGCTTGGGGTAAAAGATTCAAAATTAGTTACCCCAAAAAAAAGAGACTTTCTTGAAGCTGAAATAAAAAAAGTGATAAAAAATTTCCATACAATTGTTTGTGAAGCTGAAGAGATAGATGGGGCAAACTCTCAAGGGATTAATTTAACTGAACTTGAGGCAAGAAAATTTGCAGAGATTATAAACACTCTAAACCCCGGAACTGAAAAAATGAAAGTAATTATTGATTGCCCTTCAATTGGAATAAAATCATGGACAGACGCAATAAAAACGAAAATAAAAAATCTGTCAAACATAGACTTAATTATTGAGCATAAAGCGGATGTGAATTATCTGGCTGTTTCTGCAGCATCAATCTTAGCAAAAAGTGAAAGGGAAAGAAGGGTAAGAAAGTTAAAAGAAAAGTATGGTGATGAAATCGGTTCGGGATACTGTACGGACCCCTTAACAATAAAGTTTACCGAAAAATTTGCTCTGAAGTTTGGAAATGAAGGCTTATTCAGGAGAAGCTGGTCAACATGGAAAGATGCTTCTCTAAAGCTTTCTCAAAGGGAATTGGGGTTCTGAAAATCTTAAAAAGTCAAGTTTCTTTGTCTAAATATGTCCTATATAAAGAGGTTGGTCATGCATGGGTTTAAGAGTTTCCCAAGGAAAACTGAAATCCCCTTTACACCCGGAATAAATGTTATTCTTGGTCCAAATGGCTCAGGAAAATCAAACATTACTGATGCACTGTGCTTTGTTCTTGGAAGGCTTTCAATAAAGTCAATGAGGGCGGCAAAGGCAAGCAATCTGATATTCCTCGGAACAAAAGCTGCCTCTCCTGCAAAAGAAGCTTCGGTTGAGATAGTGTTTGACAATGAAAATAAAGTATTTGCTTCAAATGAAAGAGAAATTTCAGTAAAAAGAATTGTGAGAAAAAACGGCCAAAGTATTTACAGAATAAACAATGAAACGAAGACGAGGCAGGAGGTTTTAGGGCTTTTAGCCCAGGCCGGAATTGACCCGAATGGATTTAATATTGTTCTTCAGGGGGAAATTCAGAATTTTGTGAGAATGCAACCGGATGAAAGAAGGGGAGTAATTGAGGAAGTTGCAGGAATTTCAATATATGAATCAAGAAAAGAAAAGTCGCTTCATGAGCTTGAAAAAACTGAAGAAAAACTTAAAGAGGTGAGTGCAATCTTGAGGGAAAGAAATTCTTACTTGGCAAATCTTGAAAAGGAAAGGGAATCTGCAATGAAACATAAAAAACTTGAAGAGGAGATAAGGAAATTAAGGAAAAGCATTATATTTTCTGACCTTTCAGAAAAGAAAAAAGAAAATGAAGAAATTGAAAAAGGAATTAATTCGAAAAATAAAGAAGTTGAAAAGGTGAAAAAAGTTGCTCTTGCCTTTGAGTCAGAAATTGAGGGTTTTGAAGACAATATTCTGGAAATAAATTCAAAAATCCAAAAGCAAACAGGCTTAGAGCAGGAAAAATTAAATCAGGAAATTTCAAATTTAAGGGCAGACCTTGCCGGATTAAATGTAAAAAAAGAGAATCATGAAAAAAAATTAAAAGAGCTTGAGAGAAAAAAGTTAGGTCTTCAGTCTTCAATGGAAGAAGCAGAGGTAACAATCAGGGATTTAAAGTATGAATCTCCAAGCGTTGCAAAGACTGAAAAGGAACTTTCTTCTAAAAAAAGAGATCTTGAAAAACTTGAAGAATTAAGAAAAAAGAGGTATATGGATAAAAGTGAACTTAAGTCATTAAGGGAAAAGCTTGAAGATAAAAAAGAAAACCTTCAGGAGTATTCTCAAGGTGTGGCATTTCTTCTAAAGCAGGTTGAAACTCTTTCTTCAGAATTGTTTGACAAAAAAACAACTGAAAAGAAAGTTGAAGAATTAAAAAAAGGTTTAAACGAAAAAAAAGAGATTCTTGAAGCTCTTGAAAAAAGGGAGAGGGAAATAGAGAAAATCACAGTCCTTAATACTTCAAAAATAGAGGAGTTTCGTAAAATAATCGAAAAAATAGGTAAGCTTGACGTTTGCCCTCTTTGTAAAAGTAAAATTACACAAGAGCATATTCATTCAATAAAAGATGAAGCAAACCCGAAAATCGAAATCCTGGAAAAAGAGTTAACGGAAGTAGGAAATGAATATAAAGATGCTGTATCCAAGGCAGATAAATTAAAAAAAGAAATTAATGAACATGAACACGAAATTCAAAAAAGGCAAAGTGATACTATAAAACTTGGCCTGATTCAGGATAAAAATAATCAGATAAGGAATTTTCAGGAAAAGGTGGATGAGGCAAAAAAAGAAATTTCTGAGGTAGTAAAAATTAGGGGTAAACTTGAAGATAATTTTGATGAGAATTCAAATGTGGAAGAGAAATATGAAACTTTAAGAATTGAAATAGAGGAAGTCTCTCTCAGAACAAAAGAAAATCTATCTTCAGAAATTTCTTTCAAGCAAAGGGAGCTTGAGAGGTTAATTATCTCATTAAAGCAGTTATCAAGGGAGAAAGATGATTTATATGAAGAACTTGGGGTAATTGAAAAAAATCTGGAGGAAAAAGTAAAGATACTTGAAGTAAAAAGAAAAGAAGAAGAGGAACTGACAAAAAAGGCAAAAAAGTATATTGAAGAAAGGGATTCCCTGCAGCAAAAAATAAGGGAAAAAGAAGTTGAACTTTCTGAAAAAAGGAATTCTCTTTATAATCTTGACCAGAGCATCAACAATCTTAAGATTGACAAAGCAAAAAAAGATGCAGAAGTCGAAAACCTTGAAACAGAGATTTTGGAATTTCCGGAAGCAGAAATTATAAAGGGAAATAAAGAGTCTTTAATTGAGAGGTTAAAAAAATCTGAGGAAACACTTATCAGAATAGGGGCAGTGAATATGAGGGCTCTTGAGGTTTATGATGAAGTTAAAAAAGAGTATGATTTGATAAAAGAAAAAGTTGATGTAATCACAAATGAAAGAGAGGGAGTTTTGAAAATAATACATGAAATTGATGTCAAAAAGAAAAAAGCCTTCCTTTCAACATTAGTTGAATTGAATGAAATATTTACCAGGAACTTTTCACAGATTTCATCAAAAGGGAGGGTGTTTTTAGAGCTTCAGAACAAACAAGATCCATTTGAAGCTGGAGTGGATGTTATTGTGAAAACCGGTCACGGGAAGTACTTCGACATAAAGTCCCTTTCAGGGGGAGAACAGACGATGGTCGCTCTTTCACTTATATTTGCAATTCAGGAATTGAAGCCCTATGCTTTTTACATATTGGATGAAATAGATGCAGCACTTGACAAAAGAAATTCAGAGCGTCTCTCGGGTCTACTTAAAAAATACATGCAAAAAGGGCAATATGTTATAATTACCCATAACGACGAGATAATCACAGGTGCAACAAACCTTTTCGGGGTTTCAATGCATGAGGGTATTAGTAAAATTATCAGCCTAAAAGTTTAATCGTGGCCATAGTGAACATACACTTTGTGCTCACCAGATTTTTCTGTCGGGATAAGGATATATTCTTCCATGTCCCAGAATGGGGACTGGTCTTTTAAGTGAAAATTCAATAAGAATCTTGATAAAAATTCCGGGTTATTAATTGTTTTATAGAACTTAAATCCTTTTTCTTCGATTCCCTCTTCAAGGTCTTTTAATGTTTTTTCAATTGAGTTTTCCATTATTTTCATTAATATTAAATCCGAAAAACTTATAAAAAAATAAGGGGGTTTTTCGGGTTCCCCCGTTTTTCTAAAAAATTAAAAAATTAGGGAAAGTTAGTAATAACTTTCGCCAAAGTCTTCTGTCGTTGATTTTTCTGGTTTTCTACTTAAAAGTACAATCAGCACAACTAACAATACAAGGAAGATTATTGCTAATACAATTGTGAGTACCACAATTGTGTTTGAAGAAGCGTTCCCTTCAACATTAAGTTCTAAAGGAATTGTCTTCACAAGCGTATTCCCGTCAAATACATTCACAGAGTATGTGAATTTTCCGGGTTTGTCTGAACTTCCTGTAACATCAACTGTAGCGCTTGATCCCGCAGGAACAGCAACAACAGATTGTGATGCAGAAAGAACATTTCCATCTGTAACGATTCTGTAAATTTTCACGTTATCAGTTGGATTCACAATCAAAAGGCTATATGAAGCTTCTTCACCAACAGCAACATTCTGGCTCATAGTTGTAACTATGATGTTGTCCACATAATTGTTTGAGACAACAATTCTTGCAGTCTTAACAATTTTAACATCGTCGTTTTGCACAAGCACCTGAAGGTCATAGACCCCAGGGGTAACGTCATATGGGATTCTCAAATAGAGTGTCCCAACAACAGTATCTTCGTTGTCACAGTCATCATCATCGCAATCTTCAAGTGAGACAAGGTCGCCAAACCATTTTGGTCCCTGAACAACACCAAGTTCGCTTATTGCAGCTGATACGTAAACGTCATCTAAATCATTGTAACCAACGTTTTTCAATACAACTTCAACAGGGAATTCTTCCCCCGCAGAAAGTGTACTGGGTGTAGTCACTGATTTGATGTCAACGTTGTATGAGGGTCTTTGAACTTTCAAAGTTATGTCTGGAATAGTCGTTTTATGGCCTTTTCCATCAATTTCAATTGAAAGTGTCAACTCATCAGAAAGTTCGTCTTTAAGTTCGTATGGAACTTTCATAACAAGAACTTTTCTGTACTGAGAAGCTGTTTCAACGTCAAAAACCGAAGTTTCTGCATCAAATTCAACTTTTTCCCCTTCAACTGTTGCTTTTACAGTAACATCTGTGTCATAAACTGCTGAAGTGAAATAAACTTTCAGGGTGAACTCTTCACCGGCAACAACTGCCACTTTTGGTGAAGTAGTTGCAGTTTTGTCATACCCAGGGTATGAACCTACAGCTGAAACTAGAGTTCCATCAACAGTTACTTGATAACTGCTTGCTAACTCGCCAGCACTAACTGTAGCAACTAAGAACAAAGCAAGTGCAAATGCACAAAAAGTAAACACCAGGTTTTTTTTATTCATTTTTGCTTTTTTTATTTTATTTAATTGTCCGAAAAACATTGTTTTTCGTTAGTTTTTAATCGGAAATTTTCTTTATAAACTTTGCGGTGATGACAGATTTATGCAATTAAATAGTTACGATATTTTTACCTTTTGTCAGAACAATTAGTTACATTAAAGGCTTCCATAAATCCTTTTTCCGGCAGCAGAGTCCTTTATCATGTCAGGAGACTCATTTACTATGACGAGGTTTTTATTTTTTGGCAGGTTGGATAACAATTTTATCCATTCTTCCTCAGGAGTTTTTTTATGATATTTTTCCCCTTTTTCTCCATAGACTATTCCTGAAAAATGAATATGCAGCTCTTTTAAATCTTTAAAATTATTAAGAGTTTCCCGGAACCGATAGTCCCCTCCGGACCTTGCAAGTATATGTGCAAAATCTATGCATGCTGAGCACTTCGTGTCATGAACAAGACGTGATATTTCTTCAATTGAACCGAACACATTAATTTTGCCCATTGTTTCAGGTGCAAGGTTTGGAGTGTAATTTTTTTCTTTCCTTAATTCTTGAAGATCTAAAATATTTTTCTTTATATTTTCATAAGTTTCCTCTTTTCCTTTTTTTCCATAAAACCCTGAGTGAAAAATTACATACTTTGCCTGAAGAATTGTCCCTATTTTTAGGCAGTCCAAAATTCTTTTTTTGCTGCTTTCAATTTTTTTAGGGTCTTCAGAATTTAAATTCAGGAAATAGGGTGCATGAATTGAGAGTTGGATTCCAAGTCTTTTTGCTGCTTCACCAATTGTCTTTGCATCTTCTTCTTTTATGTAAACGCTATAAGTAAACGCAATTTCACATGCTTTAAGCCCGAGTTTATGATACTCTTCAAGATTTTTGACCGCGTCTTTTACGGGTCCAAGACCAGCAGGCCCAAACTTAATGTTTTCATTTTCTTTTCTTTTTGCCATGTTTTTGGAAAAGGGGCAAGGTGTTTATTAAAGTTTTTTAATTCCTTTGCTTTTCCTTTCAGGTTTGTTTGCTTCAAACCACAGGGTTAGCTCTTCAAGGAGAATTTCAGAAATTCCCTGAATTTCTATATAATCCTGAAAATACAAAACCTTTTTCCCAATCTTCTCATAATAATCGCGTGAACCCCTCATAAAGCCTTCAAAATCAACTTCTGCGTCAATGCATGTTTTTTCAGAGTCATCAGACCAATAATTGTGCGTTGTTGGGAGGCTTTTGTCGCCTTTCCATTTCCACCTTGATGCCTCATACAGAATCATTAATGTGTCGTAGTTTTCTTTAGACGTCAAATTTATTACCGTGTTTTTTATTTGGCTTAAATTTAGTTTAGGTTCTCCATTATCATAACTTAATTTTTCTAGTTCAGTCATGCTTTGAAAAGGCATATGAAATTTAAGAAGCTTCGCCCACTTACTTTTAATAAAATATATAAATGATTTTTAGCTTTTTATTATATGATTCTAAAGAACTATTGGGAGGATTCTTTTAAGGATTTTAATTCTTGTGAAAGTTTAAAGGGTGAAATAAATTGCGATTTTCTTGTTGTTGGGGGAGGAATTGCAGGATTACATGCCGCACTTTTCCTTTCAGGAAAGGGTGATGTCGTTTTAATTGAAAAAAACCTTTGCGGTGAGGGTTCTACCGGTAAAAGCTCTGCATTTTTGATGCCTGACAGCGAAATGGAGCTTAAGCACTTCATAAGGTGGCATGGACTTAAAGAAGGAAAAGAAGTTTGGGGCATTCCTGAAAAAGGAGTAAACCTAATTGTTAAGACGGCTAAAAAATATAATCTAAGGTGTGACTTAAAAAAAGAAGACTCATTATTCTTGGCGGTTGGAAAAAAAGGACTTGATGCAGTAATTTCAGAGGGGGAAGCAAGAAAAAAGGCAGGGTTTCCATACAAGTTATATAACATAAAAAGCCTCACAAAAATACTTGGAGCTAAAAATTATGCCGGGGGAATCAGATATGGCACTACCTGGACATTTCATCCCGTTAAATATATCCAGGAGCTCAAAAAAATACTTTTAAAAAAAGGAGTAAGAATTTATGAAAATACTGAAGCTAAAAGTATAAGCAAAAACAAAGTTTACACTTCTGGCGGATGTATCAAGGGGAGGAAAATTATTCTTTCAATAGCCATTGGGGAAAAAAGATTTAGGAATACAAAAAAATATGCATATCACACTCAAAGTTACATTGCGGTAAGTAGACCCTTAAGAAGTAAAGAAATAAAGAGCATTTATCCTTCGGGAAAAATAATGTGCTGGGATACCCTTCTTGCATACAATTATTACAGGATTCTTCCGGACAACCGGTTTTTATACGGGGGAAGTTCAGCATTAACCGCTTATTTGCCTTTTTTTGTTAAGTCTAAAATGTTAATGAAATTTATATTAAGAGATTTTAGAAAGCATTACCCTTCATTAAAAGATCTCAAATTTGAATTTTTTTGGGGGGGATTTGTTCCAACTTCTAAAGATTTAATTCCGGTTGTAGATTATGATTCAGAAAATAAAGATATTCTTTATGTTCTTGGATGCGCGGGTTTGCCATGGGCTGCATTTTGCGGAGATTATGCTGCCAGGAAGATTCTTAATCAAAATAGAAATTGTGATAAATACTTTAAAAAAGAGAAAAACTTTTTTATTCCACACTGGATGGAATCCATTTTACCAAGGGCTATTACTTTCTCAATAAACAATCTTTACAGCAAATATTATCAGAAGGATAAATAAATTTTTTCTAAAAACTCAAGAGCTTAATCTTTGTGTCTGTTGTCTGAAAGTTTTTTGCAACAATTACCTGAACACCAGATTCTTCAGAAGATTTAACAATTAGCCCGGTTGCAGAGCCATCGATAACAATTGCGAAAACTTCTTTTAACCTCTTTAAAATTCCTGAAACGGATTTTGATGACACGCTTTTTATTTCTTCAAAATTTTTATTAAGGAAAACTGCTTTATCAGTTCCATTTAAACTTTCTGAAACGCCCTTTAATTTCTTTTTTTCAGAATCTCCTATCTCAATTTTTTCAACTTCTTTTTTTTTATAAGCATTAGTTTCATTATTTTTTGCATATGAATTTCTTTCAAAATAGGAAAAAAAGTCCTTTACGGGGACTTTTTTTCTTAAATTCATTAAA
>JAUYLQ010000033.1 GCA_030699005.1 archaeon | reverse complement strand
CTTAATTCTTCTTTTTCTAATTTAGAAAAGTCTTTAGGAGCTAAAGTTATTTGTCCATTTTTACCAAAAAGGAGTAAAAAAACTTCATCAAGTTCCTTTAAACTTTTTGCCTGCTTAATCTTTTGCAAATAATCTTGTTGGATTTTATTTAACTGATCTTCCATTCTGCCTTAAATTTTAACATAATACAGATTGCTTCGTCACTACGTTTCTCGCAATGACAATTGGAGTTACTGAGTAGCTTCTGAGACAACTGCTTTGAAGGCTTCCATATCATTAATAGCAAGCTCCGCTAACATTTTTCTGTTTAATAGAATATTTTTGGTTTTTAAAACTCCTATAAATTTGGAATAAGAAAGTCCTTCATTTTCCAAAGCAATATTTGTTTGGATAATCCAAAGTTTTCTCATATCTCTTCTTCTTTGTCTTCTTCCTGCAAAAGCATATTGTCCAGCATGAAGTGCTGCTTCTTTGGCTTGTCTCACAAGCTTACTTCTACCAAATTGGTAGCCTTTATTTAACTTCTGTAATTTATTATGCCTGTTCCTTGATGTTGTACCTCTTTTAACTCTTGCCATATTATATTTTTTTTACCCCGCGTAGCTTTAGCGTAGTGGGGCCTTTCCTCTTGGTTTTACCAAGTTAACTATTTTACCATACCAACTGCCACTTCTGTTAATTTGAGCATAATTTGAAGCTCCTTGAGACCCAGATATAGATCTTTTTGATTGTCTAAAATTTTGAGTATTTTTTCCCATATTTTATATTCCCAATAATCTTCTAACAGTCTTATTTAAAGATTTATGTAAAATTACTGGTTTGTGATAACGTCTTAGTGCTTCTTTACTTTTATTTCTTCTCAAATGTCCAGTTCTGTTTTGATGAGAACGCAAAATTTTACCTGTACCGGTAATTTTAATTCTTTTTAATAGTGCTTTTTTTGTTTTAATCTTTGGCATTTTATTTTTTTGGTCCTATTATTGTTGTTAAACTTCTTCCTTCAAATTTTGTCTCTCTTTCTATTGTTATTCTGTCTCCAAAATAATCTAGAACTTTTCTGGCTACCTGATGTCCTGTTTCAGGATGAGCCATTTCTCTCCCTTTAAATTTAATAGTTAATTTTACCTTATCTCCCCTTTTTAAAAAGTCATCAGCTTTTTTAAGTCTTGTTTCCAAGTCATGTTGAGCAATTCTTGGTGAGAGCCAAATTTCTTTAAGCTCCACATCTTTAGCATGTTTTTTAGCAGCTTGTTCTTTCTTTTCTTCCTGATATCTAAACTTTTCAAAATCAACAATTTTAGCAACAGGAGGATTGATATTTGGGGCAACTTCCACCAAATCCAAATCTTGGGCATAAGCTTTTTTCAAAGCTTCATCTCTGCTGATAATTCCCAATTGTTCTCCATCAGCGTCAACTACTCGAAGTTCCCGAGCTTGAATCCTGTCATTAACTCTAAAATATTTAGCTATTAAATTTCCTCCCTAAAAAACATCTTTTGAAATTTTATCACAATTAGGATCTAGATTCAATCTCGTCTTTAATTTTTTTAGCAAATTCTTCCAAAGACATAGCTCCTAAATCTTTACCATCACGAGTCCTGACCGCAATTTTTTCTTCTTTCTCTTCTCTGTCGCCAATGATTAACATGTAAGGAATTTTTTGCAGTTGTGCATCGCGAATTTTTCCCTGCATTTTTTCTCCTCTATCATCCAGCTCAACTCTAATGTTTGAGGACTTTAATTGTTCGAGTACATTTTGTCCATATTTATTGTTTCTATCTGTAATGGGTACAATTTGTACCTGAACTGGTGATAACCAAGTTGGAAAAGCTCCTTGAAAATGTTCAGTTAATATCCCAATAAATCTTTCAAAAGATCCAAAAATTGCCCGATGAATCATGACTGGTTTTTCAAATTCTCCTTTTTCATTAGTATATTTCAAATCGAAAGCTTGTGGCATATGGAAATCCAGTTGGACAGTAGCCATCTGCCAATCTCTTCCCAAGGAATCTTTAATATGCATATCTATTTTGGGTCCATAAAAGGCGCCATCCTTTTCTTTAATAATATATTCTAATTTTTTTGAATTCAGTGCTTCTTCTAAGGCTTTCTCTGCTTTTTCCCAATTATTTTCAGTTCCTGCAAAAAGTTCTGGTCTAGTTGCTAATCTGAATTCATACTCAAAATTAAAGATTTTATAAAATTTCATCATAATATCTAAAATTTTAGATACTTCTTCCATAATTTGATTTTCTCTGGCATAAATATGGGCATCATCCATTGTGATTTGTCTAACTCTAAGTAACCCATTAACTTCGCCTGACTTTTCTTTTCTATGAAGTCTTCCAATTTCTGATAATCTCAGTGGTAATTCTTTGTATGATCTTGGTCTGAATCTGTAAAGTATGGTTGATTCAGGGCAATTCATTGGTTTTAAGGTGTAACTTGTTGGTTTATCATCCTGATCCTCTGAGAGATTTAAGTTGTACATATTATGCTCACCAAATTTTTCCCA
>JAUYLQ010000026.1 GCA_030699005.1 archaeon | reverse complement strand
GATAATGACTGGAGTTAAATCTCCGTATGTCTTGGGAAAGGATTTTGAAAATTCTACAGTTCCTGTTTCAAGAGAAATGTCAGACCTTGGTATTGACATTTACGGATAAGGATTTGCTTAAAAAATTTTAATTTTATTTTTGTTAAGGGGAGGGTTGAAAAATCCTCCTCAAGGATTTTTTTGATATTGTGAGAATGGATTTATTATAAGATTTAAATAAATGTCATTTTGTAAGAGTTACAAAATAGAAAAGCTTAAATATCTTTGGTTTAATGGAAATTAATGGTTAAAAATGAAAAAATTAATGAGATAAATGGAAAACTTTTCCTTTCACATACAGTTTATACTCCGGAAAAAAATTCAAATGAGACCCATTTGGAAAGAATGATTTCTATTTTCAAAAACGGGATTGAACCGGGACATGAATCCCCTGCCTCCTCCCATTTTCATTGGAAATATAGAAACCAAAAAAATTTTACCTTCTACAGTTTAGGGAATAAAATCTATCATGCTTGGAGTAACGGAAGGTGGCCAAATGATCTTTCAACTATTTTTATTAAAGATTCTTTTATTAAAGAAAATCCAGAAAGATTTCTCAATGGTTCATATAAATCGTTAAATGGAGACTTTATCACCAGTCAAAGAGATAGTATTGGAGATAACTTACTGAAGAACACTAGTTATTTTGATAAGTTTTTGGGAGATTACAACGTAAAAGATTTATTTCATACGGATATAAGGAGACTTGTTAATCAAATAGTTTCCCCTTCAGTAATTCCCCCAGAAAGTTTTGGTCAAACATTTTTTTACAACAAAGAATTTATGGAAAATTTAAGTGAATACTTTCCAAAAAATATGGAAGTATATTTTGCTCCAGAAGGACTAACAAAAGAAGAAAAAATTGTGAGGTTTATCTAGGAAAAAATAAAATGACACATTTGTACATAAGCCATTCAGTCATGGAAAAAAATTCCGGGGATAGTAGCAGACTTAAGCAGATTTTAAGAGAAGGAATCAAGTCTTCTTTCAACACAGGAGAAAAAAATGCCCTCAAATGTGATATGGAAGAAACAGAAATTATTCATAATGATAAATTTAATTTTCTTTATGCCTTCCCTTTTCCAAATAAGTTTGCTTTTTGGGCAAAAAATTCTCCTTTAGTTAGTGGAGTTTTTTATCTTTCTAATGAATATGTCTTAAGTAACGCCCAGAATTTTTTTAATGGCTCATGCAAAGATCCCTATGGAAAAATTTTTACTAATGGGGGTTTTGATAAGGATTCAAATAAAGACAATTCAGAATCTTTTATTGATTTCTGTAAGGAAAATAAAATTGATTCTCATAAGTTTTTTAATAAAATTGCAAGAATTCCCAATCAGATAGTTTCATATAATCTTCCTGTTGAAGCTTTAGAATCTCTTTTGGTATTCGATGAAAAAATTTTAGAAGAAGTTAAAAATATTGTTCCAAAAAATATAGATATCTCTATTTATGATGAATGGGATGATGACTTTAATTAATACCCTTCAGGGCCTCTCGATTCAATCTTTTCAATTTTTCTCATTCGGTCGTGTCCCCATTCATTAAAGTAAAGAATGTGATAAATGTCTGCCTTTGGCTTTTTTGTTTTGGGCATTTCATTTGCGTATCCTATGGGAAAAAGCGCTTCAATAGTGTAGTCTTCAGGAATTTTCAAAAGTTTTCCTATTTTTTCCTCATTTGTGTGCCCCACCCAGCAGGTTGAGAGCCCAAAGTCTTCCAAGCTTAAGAGGAAGTTTTGTATTGCTGCTCCGGCTTCTTGAGCTGAAAAATACTCCCCTTTTTCTGGAAAAGGAGTTGTAACAATGCTGCTGTCTGAAACCGCAACAACGACATACTTTGCCTCGGAAATAAAGGCCTGTTCTGACCATGTTGAAATTTTTTTAATTAATTCTTCGTCATCGACTATAACAAATTTCATATGGAAAAGTCCCCCCGCCATTGGAGCATATTGTGCGGAGTGAATTGCTTCAATGATGTTTCTCCAATCCGGTTTCTTAGAGGTAAATTTTCTGATACTTTTTCTTCCCTTAATTGCTTCATTTAACTCCATATTTCTTGAAGGATAAAGGGATATTTAAGTTTGTTGGATTAAAAATATTTAATAATCATCAACCACTTTTTAATTGGTGAAAATCAATAAAAGAATTCCAGAAAAATATGAAGAGATGGATGATTACAATGAAGTTTTATCTTATTTTAAAGCCCATCAGATTTCCAAGAAAAAATATTTTGATATTTACCACTTAATTTCAAAGAATATTATAAAAAAAATCAAGTTAAAGAAAGGAAGAGTTCTGGATGTTGCTTGCGGTTATGGAGAACTTATAAACAAAATTTCTAAATACAGAAAAAACCTTGAGTTTGTGGGGGTGGATATATCAAAATCAATGATTAAACTATCCAAAATGCGTCTTTCTAATAAAAAGATGAATTTTTTATCGATGTCTGCGGATAACCTTGAATTTCCAAATGAAACTTTTGATTTTATCTTGTGTAAAGATGCTTTTCATCATTTCAAAAATCCGGTAAAAGTTTTAAAAGAAATGTTTAGAGTTTTAAAAAAGAAGGGAGTTATTTATTCTATTGACCTTAGAAGAGATATTTCTGAAGAAGTATTCAATCAGATAACACAATGGGCTTCCGAGTTAAATCTAGAAAATGCATCCCTCTACGTGCAATCCCATAATGCTTCTTATACCCTAAAGGAAATGAGGAAAATGGTTGAAAAAGCAGGAATTGAGAGGTATGAAATTTCCACTCCAAAAATTAGTCAGAATTTTCTAAAAGAATATGGTCTAAAAAATAAAGACTATCTAATGGCATCAATTTACCTAAAAGAAAAATGGGTCTTGATTATTCGAAAATAGAAGAGAATTTAAGTTTTTAGAATATACAAATAGAACCCAATAATTATTATAAATTGCGGTTGAATTGGATTTAGATGGGAGAGGAGCCTTCGGCATATAAATTTTACAATTTTCTTAATTGGTTTTTAGTGGGGAATAATGAAAATCAGATAATTAATACTCTAAAATATTACAAGTTTGAGAGGGGAGCAGAAGAGAAGGAATTTGATAAGATACAAATCCCCCAAATTTATGAAATAGAAAATAGAGAGAAGATTAGTATTCCCGTAGCATTGCCCCTTGCAAATCTAATGCAGGACCTGGGGGTAAAAGTTAATTCAAGTATTGAGTTTATTGTGAATGCAAATGCCGTAACTTACTTAAGGAACATTGCAGATTCCTATCAAAACTTGAAAAGGGGAGATTTGTACAAATTTACTCCTGGGATTGATTATTTTGGATTATGGTTTTTACCTGAAGAGATTATGGAAGGGTTGAAGAATTATGATTGGAGCCCGCATCAAAAACAAATTCGAACTTGGCTTCTTAAAAGAGAAGGCATTTTGAAGAATATGGAAGGCAAAGGATTTTTACTTAGGCCTTTTAAAAATAGAGATAATTAATTAGACTTAAAATTCTTTAAAATCTATTTTTTTTGCTTCGAACTTTTCTTTTATATGCTCAACTGCAACTTTTGGGTCAAACCTTCTGCACGTGTAAATATCGACTGTAAAAAAATTGTTTCTTTTCCAGGTGTAAATTGAAGCTCCAGACTCGGCCCATATCAGAATAGATTCATATCCTCCGTGAAGAGGATTTATTTTTTCTGCAATGTTCTTCACAATCGGGCCATAAATAATTTTCATTCCAAGCTTTACAGAAAGTTTCTGCATACAGTCCTTAAGAAGCTTTGGAGTCATTTTGACCGAATATATCCCTTCAATTACCATCCTCTGCCTCAATATGTCTGGTGCAAAATTTTCCATTGGAAAAATTATTTATTTCTACTTTATAAACTTAATTGCCAAAACTTATAACTCCCCCGCCAAGGCATTTTGTTCCAGAGTACAAAACTATGGCCTGCCCCTCTGAAACCCCCGTTATTGCTTTGTTGAGTGTGATTTTCAATTTCCCTTTCCCTATTGAGACTTCCGACGGGAGAAGTTCGCCGACCTGCCTTATCCTGGAAAAAACTTTTTTTGGCATCTCTTCTTTTTTCATGTCAATTAAGTGGAGATTTTTAATTACAACTTCTTTTCTGAAAAGGATGGGATGGTTTTCCGGGGCTGCCGTAAGGGTGTTTGTTTTTATGTCTTTTTTTGCAACATACCACTTTTTCATTCTTTTTGTCGGGTTTTCCCTGTCAACTTCAAAACCGTATCTTGGTCCAAGCCTTTGCCCTATTGTGTAATAATAAACTCCGTCATGTTCCCCAATAACTTTTCCTTCAGGGTCGAGGATTTGGCCCTTTTTTGGCCTTATTTTTTTCTTTAGAAATTCCTTCAAATTTATTTTTCCAATAAAACAAATTCCGACAGTGCTTTTTTTGTATGCATTATGAAAACCATTTTTTTCTGCAATTTTTCTTACCTCTTTTTTTGTCATTTCTCCTATAGGAAAAATTGTATGGGAAAGGTCACTTTGATTTTGCCGGTATAAGAAGTAAGATTGGTCCTTAGACTCATCTTTTCCCCTGTGAAGTTCATATTTTTTTCCTTTTTTCTTTACTCTTGCATAATGGCCTGTTGCAATTGTTGCAATTCCTGCTTTTTTTGCGGCAATAATCAAAAGGGGGAATTTTATTTTTTCATTGCAGTCAATATCCGGGTTTGGGGTAATTCCAAGTTTGTATTTTTTGAACATTTCATCAACTACCAATTTTTTGTATTCTTTTTCAAAATCTAAAGTAACAAAAGGGATACCTAGTTTAGTTGCAATTTTTATTGCAGAATTTCTTTCTTCAACCCATTGGCATTCTCCGGTTATCTTATTTTTGGTGTCGGACCAGTTTTTCATGAATGCCCCGTAAACATCATAACCTGATTTTTTCAAAAGAAGTGCTGCTACAGAAGAATCAACCCCTCCCGACATTGCAAGAAGAACTTTCTCTTTTGGCTTTTTTTTAAAGATGCTCATAGAATTATTTGTTTAGAGAGAGTTTTAAGGGTTACGGAAAAACGCCCCGGACTGGACTTGAACCAGCGACCTAACGGTTCCTGCGGAAACAAGTTCCTTGAACGTAAATCCAAGGATTTCCGTAACAGCCGTTCGCTCTGCCAACTGAGCTACCGGGGCATATAATAGTTTTAAAGAAATTCTTATTTAAAGGTTTTTATCTCTATTTTCTTTCAACCCTAAATCAATAATGGGGTCATCTTTTCTCTTTTCGAGTCCTTTGTAAACA
>JAUYLQ010000022.1 GCA_030699005.1 archaeon | reverse complement strand
ACTTTTTTTCTTAAATTCATTAAAATTTCTTTTGAGGTTAATTCCTCAACTTCTTTCCCATCGGGTGCGACAGCAATATACTTCACACTAGCATTTTCACAGACATTCTGTGCAATTAGTTTTCCACCCCTGTCCCCATCAATGAAAAGAGTAATTTCTTTTTCTTTACCAAGTTCCTTGATTTCGTCAGGAAGTTTTGTTCCGTTCATGCCAATAACATTATTTATGCCCGCACGAACAAGGTTAACTACATCTGCTCTTCCTTCAACAACGATGAGTTCTTTGCTTTCAAGATCTCCTCCATATGCAAGTTTGTTCTTTCCGTATTCTTTAACTCCTGCAATTTTTGTCGAGTCCTTGATTTTGTTTGAGATGTCTCTTGAGTCTGTTGAGCCTTCAATTCCCATCATCAGCTTTTTTGCCCTTTCAATGATGTAATCTCTTTTGTTGCCCCTAACATCTTCAATTTTTTCAATTTCAATTTGTGCATCACATGGTCCGACTCTTTCAATTGTTTCAATAGCTGCAGCAATCAGGGTTGTCTCTGACTGGTCAAGTGCGGTTGGGATTCTTATTGTTCCAATAGTTCTTTTTTCCTGTTTTTCAAGGTCAACTTCTATTCTTCCAATTTTCCCTTCTTTTTGGAGTTCTCTCATTTCAAGATCAGCCCCAAGAAGACCTTCAGTCTGACCGAACAAAGCTCCGATTACGTCAGGTTTTTCAAGAGCGCCTTCTGCATTCAAATTGGCGTGTATCATGTATTTTATAGATACTGGACTTACTTTAGCCATTTATTTTTCTCCTATGTTTAATTTTTAAAATCCTTAAAGGATTTTCTAGAAAAATACCTCTTTCGAGACTAATCAAGACTTGTCAAATTCTGACTTTGAACGTGTGAATGTGAAAGTGAATAATCTTTTGTAAAGATATTTCTCTAATACAGGTCTATAGCCGGGTGGCTTTTTAAACATTGCGGGTTTTTAGCCCATATATTGTAACTTAAAAAGGGTAAAAAGAAAGATTTTTAAGGTTTTGAAAGATAGATTTTTTATGATTGATATAAAAGAAAAATTAAGAGAGATGGGAGAATCCTACAGGTTTTTTGCTTCGATTATTCCAAACTCATATTCTGCAACAACAATAAAGGATTTTCTTGATAACCGAGAGCTTATTCAATCAACAAAAACTTTTTTTCCTCTTGGGATATTTTTTTATAATTCTGCTTTGGTTATGTTAGTAAATTCGGTAATTTATAATGAAGTTGAAAAAAATTTTGGAAGACTTTCAGATTTAAATGGTTCTTTTATTTTCCCTTTTTCAGAAGAGTTTTTAAATCTAAAAGAAAAAAAGCCAATTGAAGATGGAGACCGGATTTATCAAGTTTTTTTACAATACTATCCAAAAACAGATTTGAAATTAGTTAGTTTATATGAGGTACAAGGCCCGCCATCAAGCGAAAGGAATCCAAAAACCGAATTTCAGAAAAAATTAGGTTTAGAGTTTTAACCCCTAAACTCTTCCTAAATCTTTCAAAATTTTGTATTCCTTGACTTTTCCAAGTCTTTCGTACAAGGCCAAAAGCTTTTCCTTAAACTCATCTTTTTCAGAATCCATAAACTTTAATCTAAGCATTTTTTCATAAAGACCTGCAAGGCGATTTTGCTTGTTTGGTTCTTTTGCAAGTTTTTCGGCTTCTTTCCTATAGTAAGTAAGAACGTCAGAGTAAATGTCTTCCTTTTCCTTTTTATTCCCCTCATCCATTGCCCGGCTAATTGCTTTGTCACTGCTGTCAAATTTTCCTGCTGAAATGTATGCTTTGCCTTCTTTTAAGAAATTCTCCTGCTTTTCTTTAAATGAAACGGAGTTAACAGCCGCATTTTTGAAAGCCCCCGCAGCATCTATATACATTTCTTTTCCAAGATAAACTTCTGCAAGTTTTAAGTAAGCAAATTTCCTCATTTCAATTGGAGGCATAGTTTTAAGGTAACGGTTCAAATAATCCATCTTAACAAAATCGCCCTTCCCATGAAGAAAAGTTTCAACATCCTGCTTGTGCATATCTTTAGTCAGCATTTTAATAAAAAAGGAATCAAGTATTTAAGGATTTTTATGGAATTCAATATCTATTTTATCTAATCTCTTTTGAAAAGTCTTGAAAAAAAGCCCTTTTTCTTTTCAGGAGTGGAAGTAGTCACAATCTCAATTTTTGGTTGTGGAATTTCATCTTTCTGTTTTCTCTTGTTTATATTTGCTAAAGCCTGGTTGTAACCTTCGTTTATCATACTTTTTATATAGCCTTGGTTTAAGAGAACTGAATAAAGTTCTCCGGCATCACGACCGCTTTCTAAATTTCTTTCAAAGAATTTCACCATATCTTTTCTGCTTTCAATCTCTCTCATGCAGAATTTATTAATTTCCAGTATTTAAGTATTTGTGTTTTGAGAATATAATCTTTTTATTTTTTAATAAAATTAATTCAATTTAAAAATTAAAACAGAAAACTTATTTCTTTTTGGTAATTTCAAGGCAAACCCCAGCAGCAACAGTTGCACCAGCATCCCTTACAGCGAATCTTGCCATGTATGGGTTTTCTTTTTGAGTTTCAAGTGTGAGTCTTCCCTGAGGTTTTATTCTTACTTTTGCAACGTCCCCGTTTTTCAAGAAGTCTGGGTGCTCTTTTATGACTTCACCCGTTCTGGGGTCAACTCGAGCAATAAGTTCAATAAACTGGCATGGAACCTGAGCAGTGTGAATGTGAAACACCGGAGTATAACCCTTAGCAAGAACAGTAGGGTGGTTTATTACTGCAACCTGTGCAATAAATTCTTCAACTATTGGTACAGGGAAAGCAGCATCGCAAATAACGTCCCCTCTTGCAATGTCTTTTTTACCGATGCCCCTAATATTAACTCCAACATTCATTCCGGCAGAAGCTTCTGGGTGACTTTCATGGTGAGCTTCAATAGTTTTTATTTCGCCCTGAATTCCTTCACCTGTTCTCCCAGGTAAGATTTTAACTTTTTGACCAACTTTCAAAATTCCAGTTTCAACTTTTCCAACAGGAACAGTTCCAATACCTGTAATTTCATAAACATCCTGAACTGGAAGTCTCATAGGCAAGTTCGTAGGAAGTTCGGGTGCAGGGAACAAATCAATTTGCTCTCTTAAAGTTGGTCCCTTGTACCAGGTCATTTTAGCAGACCTTTTTATAATATTATCTCCCTGAAGTCCTGAGCAGGCAACAAAAGTTGTTGTATCTGGATTAATTCCAACTTGTTTTAGTAATTTAGAAACGTCTTCTTTAACTGAATTAAATTTTTCTTCTTTATATTCAACTGCATCCATCTTGTTAACGACAATTGAAAGGTTTTTTACCCCCATAGTTCGAAGTAACCATAGGTGTTCAGTTGTCTGGGGTTGAACTCCTGAAGGTGCAGCAATTACTAAAAATGCAGCATCAGCCTGTGAAGCACCAGTAATCATATTTTTAACAAAATCTCTGTGACCAGGAGCATCAATAATTGTGATTTCATATTTGTCAGTTACTAATTTTTTATAAGCAAGGTCAATTGTAACTCCTCTTTCCCTTTCTTCTTTAATGTTATCCATAACATAAGCAAATTCAAAACCGGCTTTACCGTATTTTTGAGTTTCCTCTTTAAGTTTCTTCATTTCCTGTTCAGATACAGCCCCACCATCAAACATCATTCTACCTACACAAGTTGACTTACCTGCGTCAACATGCCCTACAAAAACAATGTTCATGCTTGGTTTTCCTTTAGCCATATTTGATTATGAAAATTTATATTTATAAATGTTTCGTCTATCCCCTATTTTTCCTCTTTTTAAATTTTCCCGTCGATAAATTCTTTTTTTTGTCAAAATTTTTCTTATACAAAATGAAAAAGGTCAAAAGAACAATTCCAGCCGAAAATAAAACGTCAGATGCATAATGTGCTCCAATAACGATTCTTTCATATGAAACAAAGAGTGAAAAAAGGGTTGTTAGAACTATTGCAGCCCATTTTAGTGCCTTTTTCTTAACCGAAAAAACCAAAAATAGGGGAATCAATATCCATGCCAGGTATGCATGCCCTGACGGAAAGGAACTTCCTCCAAGTGAGAAGTTAGGTGAATACCAGGAGGTGAAGTTTAGAAGCCCGGCATTAAGATCCGCAAATCTAACGCGTCCCCAGAGTAATTTCAAAGCTTCAACAATTATCCCGGAAACAGCAAAAAGAATGACATTCAATTTAGAAAACAGATAATTCTTTTCTGAAAATCTTGAGAGTTTTGTTTTGAAAAGATAAAACCCTAAAAGTGAAATTAGTGAAAACCCTAAGAAGACAGAAACCCCTTCTAAAGACCTAAATGCAAAATAGACTTCAAAATAATTGAAAAATAATCTCAAAATATAAGTAAGCAAAAATGAAGACAACAAAATTTCAAAAATAAAAAACAGTTTCTTATAATTTTTATTTCTAATCTTTGCATTGATGTTCAGGACAAAAAGTGAGAACACCATAAAAAGCAACCCAGGAACCTCCCCAAATGCCTGAACAAGTTTTCCAGCAGAATCGTCCGCGTTAAAAAGAAATTTTGAAATGGAAAGGTCATAAACGCCAAAAATAATGGCAAGAAGAATCCAGAGAAAGGTTACAATTATTATTAATCTGTTTACTTTGGATTTTTTCCAAAAACTTCCAAATAGCATTAGCTATTCAGCAATAAGGAGTTTAAAAATTTATATTCGGCAGGCTCTAATTGATTAAAAAGGGTTTTAAACAAAGGAACCTATTCATAAGAATGGGGTGGTTTGTTAAATTTATTTTTGTTCTTGTAATTGCTCTTTCAGTAATTTATTTTAAGTATCTCTTTACAGAGATAGAGGAAGCAATTCTTAACAGCTTCATTATGGGGATTTTTGTTTTTTGCTTTGCAGTTTTAATTTTAAGAATTATTAATTCAAGACACAGAAAATTAGAAGAGCACCAAAAAGATAAAATCAAAAGAAGGGAAAGGATTGTTTATTTTATTGCTTTTATGTTAATGCTTGCTTCTATTTTATTTTTTCTTAACTTTTATCTTTATGCTAAAGCTTTGCTTGGAAATGATTTGCTTGTTTCTCTTAATTCCGAAAATAAAAATCTGATTATAAAAAATGGCGATGAGAGCACATTTAATATGAGGGCAAAAGTTTTAACAAATCCCTTTTGCCGCGCAAGTTGCGTCCTTTCTTTAAAGGATTTAAGTAGCGGGGAAGTTATTTACAGTGAAAGCATCTTACTTAGTGTTTCAAGCCCTTTTTCAAAGGACATCCCCCTAAAGATAGATGAAGAAACTTACGGTCAAAGACTCTATGAATCTTCTCTTAATTGTGAAACTGTAATAGAGAACCTGTGTTACACAAAAACCAGTTATCAGAAATCAAGAACGGAAATTGTCTCCGTAAACTATGAATTAAATGATTTTCAAAAAGAAAAAGCAGAAAATCTGAAAAAAGAAACAGAGTCTCTGAACATTGAGGTTCAACTCCTGAAAAATGGCCTGAATAAAATGCATGTAAATTCTTCTTACTTAGACCTCTCAAAATATGAAAATATCTCATTTTCGTTAAATGAATCCGTCTATTCCTTTGAACCGAAAGTTGATGATTTAACTTTGATTTATGAATCTCAAAAATATTCGGATTTGGAGAGTAAACTTGGCTTTATAAGTGAAAGCTTAAAAAGTTTAAGGATGCAATATAAAGTTTTAAACTCCTCTTTCTATTCAGACATACAATCGTATAACTCCTTAATTGACAATTTGACTTCAATGTATGGAGAGATTATTTTCCTTGAAAATTACACCTTTAGTAATTCTTCCCTGGAAGTTGCTGAATCTTTTGTTGATGATTTCAATCTGATGGTATCAAATATGAGTAGGAAAGAAGTAATTTTATCTAAAATTATTCTGTTAAACAAAATCGAGAATGAAAAAGAAATTCTCTTTGGGATTCTTAAAGAGGAAAATAATTCGGAGATAATCAGGGAAAGAAATATAACTGGCAAGATTTCAGAAGTTAATTTTTCAAAAATAAATACGGACTTTGAAATGCCCCCCTATAGTTTTAATCTGAAGGACCCTTCCCCGATATGCTGTTTTGAAAATGAATGTTCTCCTTGCATGAATCTCCCCTCTTCAAATTATCCCGTAATACTTCTCCACGGGCATAATTATAATCAAAAACTTTCTGTTGAGTCAAGTTTTGAGGCCTTAAGCGGATTTTCTCAGAATATGGAAAAAGATGGTTACCTCAATGCAGGGAGCTTATACTCCGGCCTTTATGGCGAATTGTCAAAAAGTTACCTTGGAAAAGTAAATCGCCCTGTTGTTATAAAAGTGACTTATTATTTAGAACCACTTGGAAAAGAGGATCCTTTTGCACTGAATGCAGAATGGGGGGATATTGGCACATATGCTTTACGTTTAAATGAAATTATTTCAAATGTAAAATACATTACCGGAAAAGATAAAGTAATCATCGTTGCCCATAGCATGGGAGGTCTTGTCGCAAGAAGATACATCCAGATTTATGGGGAAAAGGAAATTGACAAACTAGTTCTTGTTACTGTCCCAAACAAGGGAGTTGACGGGTTTGTATTAAACTATTGCCCAATTTTCGGGGCAGACGTGGAATGTGGTGAAATGAATAAAAGCAGTTCTTTTATGGCGAGTCTTAGTGAAGCTCCAAATCCAAAAGTGCCTGTTTATAATCTAATCGGGATTGGATGCTTCTGGGAGGGCTCTATTGGAGACGGGATTGTTAAAAATGAAAGCGCATACTTGGAGGGAGTGCAAAACATTTATTTTACCGGTGAATGCAATGGTCTTGATTTCTTCCATGGGAATGTTTTTGATGTGGCCAAATATCCAGAGATTTACGAAGCAATTAAGGATAAAATTGGGAGTTAATTATTTTTAAATTAGTTTTTCTAAAGAATAAACTTTGTCGTAAACTATTGAAGCCCATTCTTTAGGAGTTAGTTCATTTGTAAATTTTTGATAAGGAATTGGTTCACCAAAAACAATGTTGAAAGTTTTTCCTTTTTGATTGAATGTTTCCCTTGGAAGTAAGAATTCTTCAAGGTTCATTTTTATTCCAAGATTTTTTCTGATGTCTGAAAGCGAATAAAACAATTTTGAGTTTTTCCCATCAATGTAGACCGGAGCAATGTCCCTTTTATATTTCAAGGACCAATTTATTACGCTTGGAGACCATGAAGAGTCCGTAACTTTTCCGTCTTTTTTTCTTGAAACAGATCCTGCGGGAAAGATTAAAATTTGGGATTCTGACCTGAGAGCTTCTGAAATGTTTTTTGAATATTCTCTTTTTTGGTTTCCATTCGAACCGATAGGTAAAAAAATGCTGTGATAATTATTAAAAGTCATTAAGTAATCGCTGACTATAATTTTTAGGTCTTTATTCTTTTTACTGGCTGCATCAATAAATATGTTTGCATCAATTCCCCCCAGTGGATGGTTTGAGGTGAAAATGTACCTTTTTTCGTTTGGGACTTCTCCCAATATTCTATATTTTATTTGGAAATAATCCAGAACAGCCTTTGCAAAATCAACTCCGCAAATCTCTTTATTGCTTGACAAAAGTTTGTTTAATCCTTTTTCATGAATAAAATGTTTTAAAAAAAATAAAGACAAATCCCAAATTATTCCGGGGGTATT
>JAUYLQ010000018.1 GCA_030699005.1 archaeon | reverse complement strand
TAAGGGTTTGCAAATTCTTTTTCTCCATAATACTCTTTTAAAACCGGGTCATACTTGTCACGCCATTCAAAAACCTTCCCATTCCATTCAGAAAAATCGGGAATGCTTCCCATGGAGTCAAGTTTTAAGTTCATCCTATCTAAAAAAACTTTTGCATCGCACAAAATACTTTCATCAAAAGGAACTTGCTGAGTTTTTCTTTGAAGAAGGTATTTATCGATATCAACAACATATTTTTTAGCTTCTCTTGCAAAGCTCTCGGGTTTCCCCCCAGTGATACGTCCTGAAATTCTGCTTCCAATTGCTAAAAGGAGGTCTGAATTTTGAATTCCGAAATTTCTCCCTTTCCCCCCATAAGTTCCAACCCTTCCCCCATAATATTCGTAATCAGATGTTACTATGTCTAAAGCATTCCATGTCGGGAACATAGGTATTTTTAATTTTTTTCCTGCGTGTAGCAATTCCTCAATTCCTTTAGAATGCCTTACTCCCGCACCAACCAAAATTACGGGTCTTTTTGCATTCTTTAAATCATCCAAATAAACTCGTATTTTTTCATCGACTAAATAAGAGTCATATCCTCCTTGATAAGAAAGGGGATTAAACCCTTCTAAAGATTCCGGAATTATTTCTGATTTTTGAATATTTATGGGAATGTCCAGTAGAACGGGTCCTGGACGACCCTCTTTAGCCAGAAATGTTGCTTTCTCCAATTCATATTTTATTGAACTTGGATTTGTGATCATTTTTGCATATTTAGTTACCGGAGAAACCAATTCTACTGTTGGAGATTCCTGAAATCCGACTTGCCTTATTTCAGGTTCTGGTCTTAAAAAATTTGAATTTACCTGACCCGAAATAAATAAACCTGGCACTGAATCAAAATAAAAATTAGAAATTGGAGTGACAAGATTTTGAGCCCCTGGTCCACTTGTAACAAAAGCCACCCCTAAATTTTCACTTATTTTTGCATAGCCTTCAGCTACAAAACCTCCGGCCTGCTCGTGCATGACTGCAATATGTTTTACTTTTTTGTTTCTGTAAAAAGCATCAATCAAGATTGCATTTGCAGCACCATTTACAACAAAAACATGTTTAACACCTTCATTTTCCAAATGATTGAGAACATAATCTGCAACTTTCATTTTTTAATCAAAAAGTACCACTTTAAAAGCTTTTATATAGAGAGAGGAAATATCTGAAAATAAAACATAAAACTTTAAAAATTTACCTTAAATCGTTATTTAATGATTTCAAATGTAATAAAAGAAGATGTAAGAAACATACTCCTAGAACTTGAAGAAGAGTTAAAAGATCTTTCAGGCAAAAAAATCCTTATTACGGGGGGAAACGGCTTCATTGCAAGCTACTTAGTTGATCTTTTTGTAGAATTAAGTGAAAAATTAAAGAATCCGATTAAAATTTATGTGATAAACAGGAATAAACTAAATCCAAAGTCAAGACTCTCTCATTTAATTGGAAATAAAAATATCCTCTTTATGGAACAAGACATTGGAAAACCCCTGAATTTACCTAAAGGGATTAATATAATTTTTCATGCTGCTTCGAATGCAAGCCCGATTTCTTTTATGAAAAACCCCCTGGAGACCATTGACTCTAACATAAACGGAACAAGGAACCTTCTTGAATATTCAAAAGAGAATCATATTGAAAATTTTCTATTATTTAGCAGTGTGGATGTTTATGGAAACCCTCCAAAAGAATTTCTTCCAACATCCGAATTGTATAACGGAAATGTTGATCCAACAAATCCGCGATCATGCTATTCCGAATCAAAAAGATTTTCAGAAACTTTATGCTCCGTCTTTTTTAGAAATTTCAAAGTTCCGGCAAAAATACTCCGGATAGGGCACACATATGGCCCAGGATTAAGGGAGGACAAGGCAATAAATGAATTTTTCAGAAAGAGCATTAACTCGAAAAAAATAGATTTAAGAGATTCTGGAGAGGCAAAACTTTCTTATTGTTATATCTCTGACGTAATAAGAGGAATTTTAAAAGTGATGTTTAAAGGAAATTCGGGTGAAGCTTATAATATTGGGAGTGGTTTCCCCCCAGTAAGCATAAAAGATTTGGCTCTCAGTATAGGAAACGTACAGAGTAATGGGACAATTGTCGCTCCGATTTATTCAGAAGGGAATTCTTCAAAGGGATACATAAGATATCCTGACATTACAAAATTAAAAGGATTGGGATTTAAGCCAAAAATAAACCTCGAAGAGGGATTGTTAAGAATAAAATCGCATTATGAAGAAACAGGAACCCTTTGAGTTCATACAATTTAAAAATCTCTTCTTCCTAGCTATCTTATGAAAGAGCGTATGAAGAGGGATAAAAATAATCTTTCTGAGGTCGCGGCGAAAGGCTCAATTTACAACATACTTTCTTTAGTCATTCTTAAATTGGGCGGCCTTATTTTTACGATTATTCTTGCAAGAATACTCCTGCCCGAACTTTTTGGGGTTTATGCCCTTGTTCTTTCAGTGTTTACGATAGTTATGACATTTACTGATCTCGGGATATCCACCGCTTCTGTGCGATATATTTCTGATTCGCTTGGAAGAAGAAATAAAAAAATGGCTAGAAGTTATGTAAGATACTTTTTCAAGAGAAAATTAATTTTAATTTTTATTGCAGTCGTAGCCTTACTTGGGATATCCAAATATTTATCTTTTTCAATTTACCAAAATCCTTTAATTTATTACCCCCTTATTTTTTCATGCCTTTTCATAATTTCAGAGTCCTTCAGGGAATTTTTTGGATTCCTCTTTGTTGCAAGAAAAGATTTGAAGCCAAACGTGTTTTTTGACCTCATTTCTCAATTGTCTAAGATAGTTTTTTCAGTAATTGCCCTTTTAATCTTCGCAACTGATTTTAAAATTTCTGGAATTTTCATTGCCTTTTTTATTTCCAGCTTTATAACCTCATTGATTTCTTTTTTTGTTTTAAGAAGAAAAGACAAGGAAATTCTTTTTGGACATTCAGAAAAAATCAAAGACAAATCTAAAGTAAACACTTACTGGAAATACATGGCAATTGCGACCTTGTCCCTAGCTTTCTTTGGCTCAATTGACACCTTGATGCTAGGAGGGTTTGTTTCCACAGAATATCTTGGTTATTACCGTGCGGCCTTAAGCTTAATTCTTGCTATTGCCGCAATTTTTCCTTTGTCAAGCATATTTCTCCCCATTTTTACTCAAATAAATAAAAAAAGGTTTGTACGGGGTTTTCAAAAAACAATAAGATACCTCTTAATATTTTCAATTCCCGCAACAATGGGAGTAGTTTTCATTGCAAAACATTTAATATTCTTAATCTATGGAGAAGCTTATTTGCCTGCAACTTCTTCAGTTTATTTTTTATCTTTATTGGTCATCACTTCTTCTCTAATCTCACTATATTCAACAGTCCTTGAATCTAAAGAAAGACCAAAAATCGTAGGATATGCCGTTCTTATTTCTCTCGCCTTTAACGTAATTTTAAATTATGCCGCAATAAAAATTTTTATGAAAGAACCACTCATGGTTATTGCAGGGGTGGGATTTGCAACTGTACTTAGTAGAACAGCTCTTCTTTTGATTTTGGTCTTCTATTCAAGAAAGTATTTGGGTCTTAAAATTAAAGGAATTGGTCTCCGGGTACCAATCTTATCAACGGTGGTTATGAGTATGTTTTTATATGCCTTTAACCAGTTTATTGACATAAACCTATTTACAGGAATTATAGAAATTATCCTTGGAGCAGGAATTTATTTTGGAGTTCTAGTTTGGTTGGGCGGATTGAATAAAGACGACTGGGACCTTTTGAAAACCTTGATTAGAAAAAATTGAACTGAAGATTATTTTATTTTTAAAAATAAGCAAAATTAATAAATTCTCTTTTACAAAGACTTTTATGTATAAAAAAGTAATAAAGATAAACTTCAAGTACTTTGGAGATGTATTTAATCCTGAAGATAATCTTTTTACGAATTCTTTAAGAAAATTTTATAAAGTTATAATAAGCGAAAAGCCGGATTATTTATTCTATTCTATTTATCCTGAAAAAAATATTAAACACGATGTTTCAAAAGAAGGAGATTTGATCAAAAGAATCTCTCCCAGATTATATGGTGCTTTAAGGAAATCCTATTCAAAAATTGTTAATTTCTCCATAAAAGGAAAACTTCCCCTACCTCCAGGAAATTATAAAAAAATTTTTGTCGGACTCGAATATGGAAAACCAAATATGAAAGAATGTGATTGGGCATTTGGCCTACATTTTGAAGAAGAAATTAAAAATCCAAGATATATGAGAATGTCAAACAGAATTACCGATTATCAATTACCTAATTTTGGATTTCCTCCTGAAGAAAAGAAAATTGACTTTAAAAAAATAAAAAAAGAAAAAACAAAGTTTTGCAATTTCATTTATTCTCAAGATATTCCCGCAAGAAACAATTTTTTTAAGGAGCTTAGCAAATATAAAAAAATAGATGCTCCCGGGAGATGTATGACAAATATGTCTCCCATAAAAGCAAAAAATGCAAGAGAATCAAGAAGATCTGAAAACTGGGTTTTAACCAAACTTGATTTTTTGAGAAGGTATAAATTCACGATAGCTTTTGAGAACTTTTCGGCCCCGGGGTGGACTACTGAAAAACTGACTCATCCGATGCTTGTAAACAGCATACCCCTCTATGTAGGACATAAAGATGTGAATAAAGATTTTAATACAAAGAGTTTTATCAATTTCCAGGATTTTGGAAACATGAAAGATTTTATCAAGTATATAATAAAAGTAGACCAGGATGAAAATCTTTATAAGGAAATTTTAAGGGCTCCTTGGTACAAAGATAGTAAAATGCCAAAAGATTTTGATAATAACAGATTCTTTAAAAGATTAAAAAAGATTTTTGATTAGATATATCACCCCCCTTATAACAATCTTTTTAAAGAGATTCAATCTCGAAGAAGAAATGGGAATAGATTTTATTTTAAAAAAGTCCTCAATTATTTCAAATTTTGAAAATTCAAAAGAGATTTATGAAAATATTCGAGAAGATGATAAGTTTTTCGGACAATTTAATTTGGGGTTCATAGACTTCTATTCAGGCGAAATCCGAGGTTCAAATCCGTTAAGAACTGGGCAAATTAATAGGTTATTAAAAGATTCCGAATTAAGGATTGCTGTCCCAGAGGATAATTCAAAAGGGAAAATCTACAACCTCCTTGGGAATAAATATACAACCGATTTTAATGCTTTAGTTGTCCAAGGAAATCCACCTTCTTACCTTAGAAACCATAATTTATGGGTAAAAATGGTTGAATTGGCAGAAGAAGAAAATGGACATGCAAATTTCCCCTTCATAATTCAAGGATTTTATACCTTCTCTGATAAAAGTGAACCTGAATATGGGGTGAAGATTACTCCCGGATCAAATTTTAAGATAATTGAAGATGATCGGCTTTCCATAAAATATGATGGGAAAAAATTTAAAACTTTTGATGAAAGAGGATTGCCTCTTCTTGAGGAATTAAAAAGAGACGAAGGTCCGCTGAAATTTCGAACAAGAGAGGATGGATTATCCAGAATTATGCTGAGAGAAGGGGGGTTATTCTGTCATTTTAGCAATCTTGCTGATTTTGTTTGTGAAGACCCCGACATTTATAGTAGAATGATCTTTCTAAGTAAATAAAAAATTCACTGTTTTTTTAACAACAATCTTTTTAAATAAGCAGCCCTAGAAAACCATAAAGGATTTTAAAATGGGGAGTCACAAAATTATTTCGGAGGATCTTGAAGAAATATCTAACGAAATCAGAGATATTTCTCACAAGCTTAATGGGGAAACGATTTTTATTGCGGGGGGAGCAGGATTTTTGGGGAAATACCTTGTTTCTACCTTGGATTATCTTAATAAAAACTCCCTTGAAAAACCTTGCAAAGTAATCGTTGCTGACAACTTTATAACAGGTCTTGAAAGAAAAATTGAAGAAAATGAAAACATATCAGTGATAAAACAAGACATTTCAAAAGAATTCATTCTGGAGGGGGATGTGGATTATATAATACATGCAGCAAGTCTGGCCTCTCCAAAATTTTACAATAAATTCAGATTAGAGACGATTAACGCGGGTTTCCTTGGAACAAGAAATCTTCTTGAGATTGCTAAAGAAAAAAATGTGAAAAATTTTCTGTTTTTTAGTTCAAGTGAAGTTTATGGAGATCCTGATTCAAAATTTATTCCAACACCTGAGGAATACAGAGGAAATGTTTCGTGCAATGGTCCAAGATCATGTTATGATGAACCAAAAAGAATAGGTGAGACCCTTTGTGTGAATTATGGAGACATCCACAATATTCCAATAAAAATAGTCAGACCTTTTAATGTGTATGGTCCTGGGATGAGGCTTGATGATGGGAGAGTCATTCCTAATTTCGTTTCTTCTGCGATAAATGGAGAAAAAATAACTATGTATGGGGATGGAGACCAAACAAGAACTTTTTGCTATATCTCTGATGCCACGTCAGGTTGGATTAAAGCATTGCTTTCTTCGGAAAGCGAGAGAATATTCAATATAGGAAACGATGACCAGGAAATTAAAATGAAACATTTGGGAGATCTTGTTTTGGGATTAGTTGGAAATAAAAATTCGTCAGTTGAATACAAAGAAGATAAAATGGGCGTTTATGGAAACAAATCTGACCCAAGCAGAAGATGTCCGGACTTGACAAAAAGTAGAAACATTTTGCATTATAATCCAAAAGTAAACCTTGTTTTTGGGATAAAAAGATTTATTAAATGGGCCGAGGATGAAATCTTGGTAAATAAAAAGTAGAAAAATAAATTTTTTATTTATAAAAGTTTTTAGAATACCACTCAACAGTTTTCCTTAAACCCTCATCTAGACTGGTCATTGCCTTAAATCCAAACTCTTTTTCCGCTTTTGAAACATCCATAACTCTTCTCGGTCTTTCATCTACATAATTAGGAGACTTCCAAATAATTTCTCCATGAAAACCCACCACTTCTTTAACCTTTTCCGCTAAATTCCTTATTTTTGCATCTTTTCCACTTCCTATATTAACTGGATCTGATTTGCCATATAATTCTGTTGCTTTTATAACTGCCTCAGAACAGTCTTCTACATAGAGAAATTCCATAAAAGAATCAGGAGTTCCTGAAAGCATTATCTCATTCTTTCCTTCTTTCTTCCCTTCAAAAATCTTTTTTATTAAGAGTGGGATAATTCTCATTGATTTTGCATCCATGGAATAATCTGGGCCGTATAAGTTTGGAAGGAGTAAATTAATTGAGTTAAACCCATACTGCTCCCTATAAATTTTAGACTGAAAGAGCATTATCCTCTTGGATACTCCTATGGAAGAATGAATCTCGTCAGGAAGCCCATTCCATAAATAGTCCTCTTTAAGGGGGGATTTTGCGTCTTTAGGATAAGAAGCAGCCGTCCCGATTCCTATAAATTTTTCAACACCGCAACTCTTCGAATATTCCTGGACAAGAGTGTTCATAATGAGATTATTATAAAAAATACTCCCACAGTTATTTTTGGTGTATTCAATTCCCCCATTATCTACCGCCATATGAATGACTACCTCCGGCCTTACATTTTCAAAAAGACTTTTAACTTCTTCCTCTTTTTTTAAATTGTATTCTTTTGACCCGAATGTAATAACCTCTAAATCCCTATCCTTAAGGGATGGAACTAAAGACTTTCCTAAAAAACTATTTGCACCCGTTACTAAAATTCTTTTCCCATTCAAATCCATACAAATTTAGCTTAATGCTTGTTTTTAAATTTTACTGGGCTTTACTTTATTTTTAGATATTTTTCACATAAATCTTTTTAAATCAAATGTTCCAACTAAAAAAATGGAAGCTGCAAAATATATTGTAAACCATTTAAAAGAAGAAGGAGTCAAACATGCTTTTCTAATTAATGGGGGCGTTATTGCACCTGTTATTGACGCTTTTGATAAAAAGGAAAATTTGGAATTTATATGTACCACGCATGAACAAGGAGCCGCAATTGCCGCAGAGGCATATTCTAGAGTAACGGAAAACCTTGGAGTTGCAATTGCGACTAGTGGTCCTGGAGCAACGAATTTAATAACGGGTATTGGATGTGCCTATTTTGATTCAATTCCCACTCTTTACATTACAGGGCAAGTTCCAACCCATGAACTAACATGGAGAGGGGGTCCACGGCAGGTTGGATTCCAAGAAACTGATATTGCAAGCATAGTAAAACCCATAACAAAATATTCAAAGCAGGTTAAAAATCCAAACTCAATTAAATATGAACTGGAAAAAGCGATATATCTTGCAAAATCGGGAAGGCCTGGACCTGTGCTTCTTGACCTTCCAATGGATGTTCAGAGAACAGACATAAATCCTGAAGAATTGCCGGGATACTATCCAGAAAAAAAAGAGGTAGATTATCAACTCCTTTCAAGAAAAATTGAACAGACAATTGAATTGATCAAAGAATCAGAAAGACCCGTTCTCATTCTTGGAGCAGGGGTCAAGCTTGGAAAAACTCAAAAAAGAACAAAAGACTTGGTGGAAAAACTTGGGATTCCGGTACTTCAAACATGGGGAGCAATGGATGTTCTACCTTATAACCACCCACTCTTTGTAGAAGGATTTGGAGTATCCCATAACAGGGCCGGAAATTTTACAGTCCAAAACTCGGACTTATTGATAAGTCTTGGAGCAAGACTTGATACAAGGGAAACTGGCGGAAGACCGGAAACTTTTGCAAGAGGAGCAAAAAAAGTGGTTGTCGACATTGATTCTGGAGAATTATACAAAGAAAGAGGGGTAAAAATAGATGTGGACATAAATTATGACCTTAAGGATTTTATTGATGCTTTCTCTGAGAAATTAGATTTTGTAAAAACTAAAGACTTAACAAAATGGAAAAGTAAAATAAATGAATGGAAGGGAAAATTTCCAATCTGCAAGCCCGAATACTTTCATCAAACAGAAAAAGTAAATCCATATGTTTTTATGGAATCTCTTTCAAAAGAATCAAAAGAGGGAGACATAATAATTACTGACGCCGGAAGCAATCTTACTTGGACTATGCAAAGCTGGAAGGTCAAGGAGAATCAGAAGCTTTTTTCGGCTTTTGGGAATTCTCCGATGGGGTATTCATTGCCCGCGAGTATCGGTGCATCAATTGCATCAAACAATGGTCCCGTAACATGTATAATAGGGGACGGGGGGATAAAGATGAACATAAATGAACTAGAAACAATTGTGAGACATAACCTCCCCATAAAAATATTCTTGATAAACAACCATGAATACGGGATTATAAAACAGTTCCAGGATACTCTCTTTGGATCAAGATACAAAGCAACCTCCTATGAAGGGGGTCTTGGAGAATCCGACTTGATGTCTGTTGCAAATTCATTTGGAATTCCTGCAACTCAAATTAACAGCCATTATGAGATGCCAAAAAAGGTAAGAGAAATTTTAGGTTACAGTAAAGGTCCCATTCTTTGCAGCGTTGAACTTAAAAAAGGAGAAAAAATAAGACCAAAATTAGAATATGGGAGACCAATTGAAGACCCTGCACCTTTTCTAGATCGTGAAGAGTTTAAAAAGGAAATGATTATTCCCCTTCTTGCTGACAAAAAATAAAAATGTTAAAAAAAACACTCTACTCCTTTTATGAAAAACTTAGAGATTTAAGAACAGAAAAATCCAGAAATTATTTAAGGAGATATAAACGCTATCAAGAAAAAAATTTTGCAAAAAATATTCATTTATTCAAAAGATTTGAAAAGAATCTTGAGACTGAAAAATTAGACAAATTCATACAGCCACTATGGAAAAAAGATTACCAAAGAATGAAGGAAACTTTCTTAGATTCAGGTTTTTCTTTTTTACGCAATCCCGTGATTAGAGAAACCATGTTTACAACAAAAGAAGGTAAATTGATGAGAAATGAGATAAGATTCTTAGAGGAGAAAATCTCCGAAGGAAAACTAAAATACCTACTCGAGGAAGAGAACATTGGAAACCCCATTCTTTCAAATAACAAATATAGAACATCCCACAATACAATCCATCAACTCTATCACCTGATATTCTATTCGGAGGCATCTAAAGTTAACTTTGGCAAAGTGAAAAGAGTCGTTGAATGGGGCGGGGGGTACGGCAATTTGGCAAGAATTTTTAAAAAATTCAATCCTTTCCAAACTTACACAATAATCGATTTGCCTACATTCAGTTGCATACAATGGGTTTACTTAAGTTCGGTTTTTGGAGAAAAGAAGATTAATTTTATAGCCTCTATAAAAGACAAAATAGAAGAAGGCAAGATAAATATCCTTCCAATTTGTTTCTTGGAAAAAATTAAACTACACGCAGATTTATTCATTTCTACCTGGGCTTTGAATGAGAGTTCAGAATATTCCCAAAATTATGTAATAAAAAATAAATGGTTTGGATCAAAAAACCAGTTATTGGCCATTCAGAATAAAATTGATGAAAATTTCAATGCATCCCCTATAATTGATTATGCAAAGAAAAATTCTCTAAAAATAATCCCAATCAAGAACCTCCATGGAAGTTCCTACTTGTTTAAATAATTTTAAAAAGAATGCCTTTCCCTTATAATCATGGCCAAAAAAAAAGATATCCCGAAGATCTCCCTTGTTGTTCCAGTTTACAATATGGAAAAATTTCTAGAAGACACCTTGGATTCCATAAGAAACCAAACATTCAAAGATTTTGAGCTGATTATTGTTGAGAATGGTTCGACAGACTCTTCCTTAAAAATTTTAAAAGAATATTCCAAAAAAGACAAAAGGTTTATTCTCAAAATTCGAAAAGATCCTGACGCAGTCGGCTCGGCAAACGAAGGGCTTAAATTTGCCCGAGGAAAATATATTTGCAAAATTGATGCGGATGACATATACCTTCCAAATAAGCTCAAAGTCCAGTACGAATATCTTGAAAAACATCCAAAAATTTTTTTGGTCGGGAGTTCTGCGGAGATAATCGGGGAAGGGGGGGAGAAAATTGGAGTTTTTAAAAAATTTAACAATCCCAAAAAAATAAGAAAAAAACTTATGAAATCAAATCCTTTTATCCACTCTTCTATAATGTACTACAACCTAAAAGAATTATTCTATAGAGAAAAATTCATTATCTCTGAGGATTATGATCTATACTTAAGACTTTTAACTGAAAAAAAGATAATGACCAATTTGCCAGACATCCTTATGAAATATCGCATTAGAAGAGGTTCTCTTATGGCCACAAGGCCTAATCAAAGAGCTTTTTTTGATAAGGCAAAAGAATTTTATCTTCAAAGAAAAAAATATGGAAAAGAGGATTATGAAAATTTTAATCCTTTTTCATGGAAAAAGGAAAAACAGGATTTTAGAAAGTTATATTTAGGGGCAAGAATCCTCGCCAAATTCCAAGACAACCAAATGGAAAATGTTCGAAGAGAAATAAAAGATTACTTCAAAATTTATGGACTAAACAAGCATTATGCCATTTATTACATCTTAAGTTTTTTTCCTAAGAGTTTTATCAAGTTTTTGAGGGAGAAAATTTTTTAATGTGCCTTTTCACACCAAATTTCAATCTGATCTCCGAGTTTTAAAGCGTTTACAATCCAGGTTAAAGGAAGAAAAATTACATCTAAAATTTTATCGATGCTTTTACCTTTGAAACCAAAGAGGTACCTAAACGAAACTGAGAACTGGCTTGGTCTTGAGTTATACCGCACCCTCAAAATCCTAAATCCGCTTTTCTTTAAAGTCCTATTTAAATTTTTGTCTGAATAATTTATTAAATGCCTAGGAGTGTCTAGTTGATACCAGTTTTTACGGAAAAGGAAATGTGCAAGACTTCTTGAATTTGGGACTGCAACTATAAAAAGTCCATCTTTTTTTAAAAGAGATTTTATCTTAGAGAGGGCAAGACCCGGATTTTCAAGGTGTTCAAGGACATGGTTCAAGGTTATTAGGTCAAAGGATTCTTTTTTGTATTTTGTTTTTTCAAGTGGTTTATTTTCTATTTTAAGTCCTTCTTTTTTTGTTTCATCCCGATTAAATTCCCCTGGCTCAAGGCCATAAACATCTAACCCAAATTTTTTCATTTCGTAAAGAAACTGACCTGAACCGGAACCAATGTCTAATACTTTCAAACCTTTTTTCATTTTGGCTCCTCTTGCAAGAAAACTTATCGGAGAAAAGAGAATTTTTTTAAGTTGATTTCCTCCTCCAAAATAAGTTTTGCATAATTCAATTTTTAGATTTGCCTTACTTCCCTTATCAATTCTTTGAAGAGAATAATATTTGTCTTTTGGGTAAAACCCTAAAACTTCTTTTTTTTCTGGCTGCGGATTCAAAAAAATGCAGTTACAAATTTCACATAAATCCTGATTAAAACTCCCTTTTGACCCTAAATTCTTGTCTTGATTTTTATATAAAAAATGAATTTTTGAGGAACCACATAATGGACAATTTTTTAGTTTTTTCATTTCAACAAAACCTCGGAAGTTCTTTTACCCCATTTCTCAAGGGAAAATTCTTTAATTGTTTCCATTGATCTTTTTATAATTTTTTCTCTTAACTTTTTATCATTAAAAGTCTCTAAAATTCTTTTTGCATCTTTTTTTCCGAATTCTGAGATTATAAGTGAATTTTCGTTGTCTTTTACTATCTCCTGTTCTGAATCTTTTGAACAAACAATAAGGCAACCTGAAGCCATCGCCTCGCTTGTCACAAGAGTTGGAGCTCCCCCCTCATACCTGGACATATTAAAGAACATGTCCGACGCTGAATAATAAAGTGGCATTTTTTCTCGTTCGACATCCTTTAAAAATTTAATAAAAGGCTCATTTATCAGATGTTTTACTTTTTTATAATTGGGACCAATTAACAAAAGCCTAAAATTTTTATTTAGGTTGTAAATTTCTCTTCCAAGGCTCACTGCTCTATCGAGCCCTTTAGTCCAATAACCTCCTCCCCCCACATAAAGGCCATAAAGCTTTTTATCCTCTAATTTCAATTTTTTCCTGTTTTCACTTTTATTCCCTGGTTTAAAGACTTTTAAATCGACCCCCGTCCTTACAACATAAATATTTTTTCTTCTTCCATATAATTTCTCCACCTGAAGCTTCACTTTATCAGAAACACAAATTATTTTATCTGTCTCTTTATGGGGCCTTTCCAAAATCCAGCTTAAAGGAAGCAATGGAAAAAAAAGAATCTTTTTAAAAAAACTGAATCTCCTAAGATGATTTCTATTAAAATAGTAAATAGCTCCATGAGAAGTCTGAATTATTTTTTGACCTTCTTTCTTTTTGTAAAGATAAGTCCATAATCCCCCAATGGAGTTTATTATATCAAAGTAATTTTTGGTGAAAAACCTGTAAAGTTTGAAACTCCTTCCAAATGTGAAAGAAGAAATTGCCCCTTCCCCATCCAGCTCAAAATAATTTATTCCGTCTTTTTTATAACTTTTATTTTCCTTCCCAAAATAAACCCAGTTTATTTCAAGATGTTTATATCTTTTTTTGAGATATTCTATAAGATTCTTGTGATAAAGAACATACCCTCCTAAAAAGTCAGGAGGACTGTTTATTGTAACAAAACATATTTTCTTATTTTTTTCCATTTTAAAATGATGTTAGGTAAATAGCCAAATTTTTTAAAAAATCTTTTCTTAGTCTGAAATTCTTAGGATTTAGTGAATCCTCATCTTTTCCCTTTTTGAAAATACACACCATTGGCAGATAGAGGAAAATTCTAAAAATTTTATTGAATCTTCCTAAATTCTTTCTTGAGAAATAAATATCATTCTTCATTCTTACTTTAAAAATCTCTTTATTTTTCAGAGAATCTATTGACTTTCCTTTTTTGTGAATTATCTTTACATCTGGAACACTCACAATTTTGAATCCGGATTTTTTTGCCTGAAGACAATAATCTGTGTCTTCAAGCAGATATGGAGAATAATTTTCGTCAAGTATCCCTATTTTTGAGGTGACCTTTCTTTTTATGAGCATACATGCCCCCATAACGTGATCTACTTCAAAAGGCTTTTTTCTCTCTCCATCAAGCTCTTTTACTATTTCCCAGCCTTTCATGTACCCCCCGATATTCTGAAGACTTCCATCGGGATAAATTATTTTTAACCCAATAATCCCGATGGTTTTGTCATTTTCCCCGACTTCAACTATCCTGGATATCCAATTTTTACTTGTCACCTCGGTGTCATCGTTTAATAAAAGAAAATAATCCGGATTGTAATTTTTTATTGCATTCTTTATTCCAAGATTGTTAGATTTTGAAAACCCAAGATTATTATTGTTTGTTATTACTTCAACTTTTTTAAATTTCTTTTTTATTTTTTTACCTATTTCTCCTTTGCCGGAATCATCCACAAGAAAAACTTTATAATTTTTGTAATCTGTTTTTTTGAAAACTGAGTCAAGTGAAACTTCAAGGAGTTCTTCCTGATTGTAAGTAGTTATTATTATTGCAACTTTGGGTTGTTTTTTTCCTTCGACTATGGCTTTTTTTCCCATTTTTAAAGAAGACGGACAAACTTTAAAAGCATAATTGTCAGTTAAATATAATGAAAAAACTCAATGTTGAGCTTATAGCTGGGCCCCATCCTTTGTTTAAAGAGATCTCAAATTACCCCCCTAAAAATGTAAAATATAATGTAAAAGTAATTCCAAACAATACTTATAACAATTTTTTGTCTAGAAGAATAAAAGGGATGATAACTTTAATTCAGAGCATTTTAAAACTTCCAAGAATGATGCATTCAAAAGGAAATTCAGAGCTTATCCACTCAACAAGGGGGATTTTGATTACAAACAAAAAACCATGGGTTCTTGACATTGAGATGGCTTCCTCGTTTACGAGCTTAAACTGGAAAAACTTAAAGAACCCCCTCACAAAATGGATTATAACAAGATATCTCTCTTCACCTTACTGCAAAAAAATACTCCCATACTCGGAAGCCGCAAAGAAAAATTTAATGGAATGGATTGACTGTTCTAAATTCAAAGATAAAATAGAGGTCGTGCATGCTGCATACCACCCAACAAAAATTAAAAGAAAACATACAGATAAGGTTGTAATTTCATTTATATGCAGAACTTCTCCAGACCCCCTTGACTTTTACCAAAAAGGTGGACACGATTTACTAAAAGCCTTTGAAATACTAAATAAAAAATACAAAAATGTCCATTTGAAAATAAAAGGGACCATCCCTCTTCACCTTAGAAATAACTTGCATAATGTAACTTTTACTGAGGAAAACCTGCCACGAGAAAAATTTTATGAAGAGTTTTTATACAAACCCAATATTTATGTTCAGCCAACACTTGTTGACACTTTTGCAATAGCGGTCATTGAAGCCATGTCTGTTGGACTCCCCGTTGTTGCAACAGATATGTTTGCAATGAAAGAAATAATCGACGAAGGTAAAAACGGATTTTTAATAAAAACAAAAATGCATTGGGATAGATATGTGAAACGCGATCCAAGTTATAAACAGTTTAATAAAGATGCCTCAAAAATTCACCCTGAAATGGTTGAAGACCTTGTAAAAAAACTCTCCCTTTTAATTGAAAACAAAAATTTAAGAAAAAAAATCGGAGAAAATGCATTTAAAACTGTAGACTCCGGAAAACTTTCAATAAATGAAAGAAACAAAAAGTTAAGGAAAATTTATGAAGAAGCTTTAAGGTAATTGATAAACTTAGCTAAACCTTCTTCAAGGGAAATTGGTTTTACTCCAAGTATTTTTTTGTTAAGAGTTGTGTCCATTTCTATTTTTTCGACATAATTACCTTTTTTTGGAATAAAAACTGGCTCAATGTCTGACTGGAGTATATTCTTTATTTTTCCAAGGAGTTCTTTGAAATTTACAAATTCTCCGGATGCAACATTGATTATTCCTGTGTAATCTGCTTCAGCTGATTTTATAATCATTTTAGTCAAATCATCTATGTAAAGAAAGTCTCTAGTCTGACTTCCATCTCCCCATACTTCTGGAGATTTTCCATTTAGAAAATCTCTTATAAATAAAAAAGGAGGGCTTCCAAATCCAATTTTTCCTTCTTCACCTGGACCATATCCGGCTGAAATTCTAAGTCCAATTGAATTAACAAAATCTGAATAAGAGCTTGCAAGAGATTCACAGGCTACTTTTGAAACCGTATAAAGGTTCGTCGGCTTAGGGATTACTGTTTCTATATGGGGGACCTCATTTCCAGCATAAACATTTCCCGTTGAAGGATAAATTACTTTTTTTAAATTATTCCTTTTCGCAAATTCAAGCGCATTGTATAAACCAAAAAAAGTTTCATTAAAACACTTTTCAGGTTCTTTTTTAAAAAGATTGACTGAAGAAGGGGCTGCAAAATGAAAAACATATTCTATATTTTTTGGGACCCTTTCCCAGACCTCTTTTTTTGAAACATCTCCATCAATAAAAATTACTTCTTCTAGGTTCCCCCTCTTTTTTGGCTCCTCAAGAGAACGGCTAATAGAATAAACTTCGGAGCCACGCTTTAACAATTCCTTTGAAAGATTACACCCAATAAAACCTCTTGCCCCTGTTACAAGCACTTTTTTATTTTTCCAGTCCATAATTTACACAAAAACTCCCCATTTTTAAATTTAATTACTCTCTTACAAACCTGGAATTTGTTTATTTTTTCCGGTTAAGTACCCGTAAAAATAAGGAATCTCTCTAACAAGACGCAAAATATTGCTTTTTATGGATAAACCGAGACTTCCAAATTTTATCTTTCTTCCTTTGTTTTTTGATTTCAATATTTGGGGGTAAACTTTGTTCTCAATTAATTTTCTTGTTGTAACTCCATACCTGTATGTTTTTTTGAAAAGATTTCTCCAGCTCCAAGGCTCCTGATGCCAAATTGCGGGATTATTTTCATCCCCCAGCATTTCAACTCTTTTTGAAAGTTTTCTCGCCTCATAATAAATTATTGCGTGGTCATGGGCAACACAAAGGGAAAGTATTTTTTTGGGAATACTTTTAAAAGCCTTGAGAAGAATTTCTCTTTTGTAAAAACGTGGAAGGACTGTTCCTCCAACGGGCTCAACGTAATCAGATAAATAATTCTGTGTGAGCCTTCTGTCAGCATCATAAAGAAATTCAAGAAGTTTTTTTGGTTTGTAACTCCTCTCATAAAAAAAGAGCATATCAAATTTATTCATAAGTTTCACAGCCCTTTCTATTGTTCTTTTTTCTAAGATGTGATCCGAGTCTACAAGAGCTATAAATTTTCCTTTAGATTTTCTTGCCCCCAATTCCCTAGCACCAAGAAGGGTTCCTTCGTACTGATAAACTTTAATTTCCTTAAATTCTTTAATTATGTTAAGGGTGCCGTCGGTGCTGTTTGAGTCTACAACAATTATTTCTATATTTTTGTAAGTCTGATTTTTTAAGCTCTCAAGCGTTTTTCGAATAGTTTTTTTTGAATTATATGTTGGAATGTTTATTGAAACTAATTTTTCTTTCATTTTTTAATTTGTTTTAAGAAAATATCAATTACTTTCTTTGCCGTCTTGAGCGACTCTTCTTTTGAAACTCTTCTTGCATCAATTGCATAACTTTTTTTGTTATAGGGGGCATATTTTTTTGGGTTTTCAGCGCTAAAAATTCCAAGAGTCGGAATGCCAAATGATCCAGAAATGTGCATTATTCCTCCGTCATTTGAAACGAAAAATTCAAGGTGTTTCATTAATCCGAAAACTTCAGACACATTTAACTTTCCGGATAAATCCAATATTTTGCTCCTATTTTTGACTAATTGAAGAAGTTTTTGAACTTTCGGTTTTTCTTTTGGGCTTCCTAGAATTACTGGAACCTTTCCTTTAAGAATAATGTAATTAATTATCTCTGCAAAATTTTCTTTCGACCATGACTTCTCATTTATTTCATGGCATGGATGAACCCCGACGAGATTCTTTTTGCCTCTTAAAACCTTTTCGATTTTTTGGCGGGCTCTTTTATCTACAGATGGGCTAATTAAGGTGAACTCTCCCAAAATCTCTTTTTTATTTATCTTTGAAAAAATCCCAAAATAATTCGCAACCATGTGATTACCCCCAATTGGAAATTCAAAGTCAAAAAACCCTTTTCTTAATGGGACATCGGGATTAAAAAATCCAATTAGAAACTTTCCCGAAACCATTGAAAAAATTGCAGAAAGGTATCCCGTATGGCTTAAATCAACTGCAAAATCTGCATTCACTTTTTTTATTTTAAATAATGCCTTTAAAAATCCAAAGAGATTATTTCTTGAGACATCAAGAAAGATTTTTTCGTCTATAAACCCCTGGTTTTCAAAGATTACTTTATTGTCTCCCGAATGAACAAGAACTATTTTTGCACCCGTGTCTTCTTTTAATTTTTTTATTGCGGGGAGTGAAAGAAGCGAATCTCCTAAAGTACTCAATTTAAAAATAACAACCTTATTCACTTTTTTTGGAATAGATCTTTTACTTCTTAGACTAAAAACCGTAAAAAGAGCCTTTCCAAATGTATCATCAATTATTCTTTTTAGGATGAACCTTTTCTTTGAAATCATAAAAGTAGGACATTCCCTATATTTAAAAGAATTTTGAATTATTTAGTAAAGTCCAAATCATCAAATTCTCCATATTTTCCATCGGGCCTCAAAAATTCGTCTCTTGCAATAATATTGGTCATTTCCTCAGAATTCACTTTCCAGATTCTTATTGGTGCCCTAAATCCACCATAATAGAAATTAAAGGGGTAAGGACCCGCCTCTTTAATTAAATCAAGTTCGGGGTACTCATTATTTGGGTCATTCATTAAATAGAGTTTAGCAAAAAGGCTGTTCATTGTTTTTTCAGATAAGTAGATTGCTGCCCCACTCATGTCAAACTGCTGACCAACTACATTTGGATAAACATAAACAGTTGACTCAATTCCGGAACCAAAATCTATGAGCTGGTTTGAAATGAAAAGGTACCTTAAAGGCGCCGTATACTGTTTATTATTAAAAACAAAAATTCCTACTGGCTGTTCATAAGTCCCATTTCGAATTCCAAGTGCTATTGCAAAAAGTCCGGCTTTTCCTCTAGGGAGTAAAACTTCCCTCCCTTCACTTTCTATAACCAAATCAGAATCAAGACCAAAACCTCCCTGGTAAACTCTAATGGTCCGGTTATCTGTTTCTTGAATTTGAGATTGGTCTGACAAAAATGTAGGGAGGTAAGATGCCCTGTCTGAAATCTCTTCATCGTCCCCAATTGATGAATAGGCAGAATATTTTCCAAGGTCTGTTGGGTCTATTAAAAGATATGAGACGTTATGAGCCTTCATGAAACTCTTTGCGGTCTCAGGGTGGGGGGTAGTCAATACATACCTTCCCATCAAGTGATCCCAATAAGCATTTGCATTTCCCCCATCCAGAACAGTTGTTCTATTTCCAACAGTCTGAACAAGGTAACCATAATCCCACCAATGCAAAAATACGCTATTCACAGGGGTATTATTTCTTGCCCAGCTCATTGCATCCTGCCAATCTGTATTTGCAACAGGACCCGTATTAGAGGAGGAATAAGAACTTATCTGATATGCCCCTGGGCTCCCAGCAAAAGGGTTTCCAAAAACAAAGCCTATAATCAAAATTAAAGATAAAAAAGACAAAATGTAAAATGTGTATTTTAAGAGTTCATCTTTTGCCTTTTTCCCATATTCATATGACTTTAGAGTAAAAAAAGAAGCAATTAAGAAGACGAATGGGGCCAAAAAAAACATTACTCTAACTGCTGACCTTACACTGACAAGGATCATCATCATCCATGAAGTTAGAAAGATTATTTTGTTCTCTACAGGACTTTTTTCTTTTAAAGAAAACCAGATAAAACAAAAGCCAAGAACCAAAAAAGAAAGGATATATACTAATTGACTTACAAAAGTTGCGCCATCCCATATTTTACTTAAAGAAGAAATTCTTGAGAATAAAATTCCAGAAAGAGAAAGTATCCAGATTAGACAGAAATACACTCTATGTTTTTTTACTTTTATATTTTTCCCAAATTCAAATCCTAAGAAAAGAAGCCCTGCAAAGAAAATCCAGAAAACTGAAGCTCCAACTTGATTGATAAGATCTGTTAAGTATGGCTGAGCATAATATGCAACAGTTAACCCAACTCTTCCGGGGTCAAAAGGATGGAGCAATGTCGAGTAAATTCCCCCAATTAATTCAAATGGATTTTTTCCAATAACGAAAAGTCCAATAATTCCCAGAAGAATTGTTCCCCCGAGTGAATACAGCGCCCGATAATTATTTTTAACAATTTTTATTTTGCCTGCATATTTTTCCAGAATAAAATCTAAAGAGATAAATATCAAAAAGAAAGGAACAACTACTCCATAATTAGAGAAGAATCTAAGGATCATAGAACTTAAAGAATATCCAAAAAGAGGCATTAAAATTACTGATGAAACTACCCAAATTAAATTAAAACTGATAAACTTCTTTTTAATTTCCAGCTCTTCTCCTTTTAATCCAAACAGATAATAGATTAATGATGCTAGAGAAATGATAATCAAAACAAAAACTGAACCTCCTGACCATGAGAATGCAGAGAGTGCTAAAGCGGCACCTGTAAAAAACCCTAGAGAAATCGACCATTTCCAGTTCTTTTTATAATGGTTTATTGAAAACATATAGGTTAGGAAAGCCAAAAAAATAAAGACAATCCCGAGTGCTTCGTGACTTGAAACTCCTGCCCCTGTCCTCTGAAGGTATGATGGGGAATAAGCTAGCATTAATGTAGCTAATAAAGAAAAGAATTTTGATTTAGAAAGGTACCAGCATAAAACAAAAAAGAGAATTAAACTAAGTGCAAAAGCAACAACCGGATAAAGAGCATCAATATAATCAAGGGTTATTGAACTTCCAAAGAAATGGAAAAAGTCATATGAAAAAGCGAGAACTTTAGGGAGCATTTCCTGGGTGTACCCTAAATTTAATCCGGGGTTTCTCATTGAATCTACGCCACTTATGTCCCCCGTATTCACAATTGTTTCCGCAACCCGGTATTCATAATACGCATCTGGGTCTGAAAAAATATATTTTCCGGTTGTTTGATCTATCAAATTGGGCAATCCAGAAAGTCTGATTGAAACAGAGCTGAACAAAATTACCAAAAAAATAACTAAAGTTAATGCAATCTGAAATTTTTTATTTTTTAGGAATTCCAGATTAAACTTTATTGAATCACTTTTCTCTTTTGAAGTTTCATCCTTGTCCTTATGATGAATCTCTTCAGGCTTCACTTCATCCATCAAAATACCAAGAAAAAACCTTTTTTAAAGTTTGTTTATTAAGAATCTCAGGGAGAGAATCTCTATTCAATTCTTTTGGTATCATTTCTTCAGGTGAATTTTTGAGGATTTTAGGATTTTTTTAGAATTGGATAAAATCTATAATCAAAATTAGTTTTGTTCTTTGTTACTAAATCTCCTAAGCATTTCTCCAAATGCAGGACGGGTAATAAATACTCCGACAGAAATTCCTATTATTGTCGTCAAAGCAAATCCTTTCAAGAGTCCTGCTCCTGCCCACATTAGAGGGAGAAGTGAAACCAGTGAGGTAAAATATGCCCCTAAAATAATTGCAAAAGCCCTCTTTATCTTTTGCCCGATACTAAGAACTACTTTACTTGCTGTTTCATCCATTAATACAATTACATCATCAATTCCTGTTCCAATCCCTGCAAGAATTCCTGCAATTGAAGGCAAGTCAAGATTCCACTGAATTAATGCTGCAACTCCAAGAATAATTACCAGTTCTGAAACAGACGTTCCAACCATTGCAATTGAAGACTTAATTTTTCTATATCTTACAAAGACAGTTATTGAAATCACTAAGATAGCAGCTACTCCTGCAATTAAAATAAACTTTATGAATTCTTCTCCAAGAAGAGGGGAGATAGTATCGAGTTTAATTATTTCGAGTTTGTAAGGGAGGCTCCCCGTGATTAATATTGTCTGGAGTTTTTTCATTTGATTTTTGGTGTCAGAAATAGCTGCCTCTTCAGTTGACCCTGTTCCTGAACCTGAAATAGAAATTTGGGTTGTAACAATCCCTTTAAGCCCTTCACTTATAAGAAGACTATCCACAAGATTGTCATCCAAATATAAATCTAATTTTTTGGAAAGATAATTTCCCTCCGGGGTAACATTAACTGGTATGTCTTTTGTTATTTCCGCGTGCCTTTCTGCAGCTTCGGGACTAAGAGTAACAGAAAAACTAAACCGACAGATATACCCTCCGGCGTCTTCGTTGCATCCTTCAATTCTTGCATTTTGGGCGTCTCTTCCAACAGAGGCAATATCCCTTTTGCCCCCGACAAAAACTGTCTCATTTCCTATTTTTGCTTCAAACTTTCCTTGTTCAGAAATTAACTCCCTTAAATCTTTTGGGGTTGCACCCGCAATCTCGATTAACATAAAATTGTTTCCCGAAAGGTCGCTTACAGGGGAAACAGTCAAATCTGTTAAACCAAAAGCATTCAGCCTGTTCTGAGTAATCTGAACAAGGTCATTTAATTCACTCCCGGATAAAGATTTGTTTTCTGCTTTAATAAGTGCCCTTGCACCTCCAGCGAGGTCAAGCCCCAGTTTCAAATTTGTATCTGGAATTTCTTCAACAGTCAAATTTGGAAGCTTGCTTCCATAAAAAGAGTATTCCCCCTTGTCAGTCGAAAAAATTAAACTCGAATTGACACCTGGAACGAGATTTAATGAAATTGCTTCTGAATAACTTTCTAAATTTTTTATGGGTTTGTCATTTATCGATGTTATAATCTCTCCAGACCTTAACCCTTGATCAAACAAACTTGAATTTGAATCTAAATCTGTTACAACTACCCCGGACTGGAAAACTTTTGGAGGAAGTCCAAAAATAAGAATAAGTGAAAAAATGAGCACGAAGATTAAAAGCCATATCCTAAACCCTAATTTCATCTTTTATTTCCTCCTTCTTTTTAACATACCACTTTAATATTGAAACGTTTGTTACCCATGTGTTTACCATATCAAACACTAATCCTATTAAGAGAATCGTGAAAATTTGAGCCAAAACAACTGAAAAAGATTGAACAATAACTAAAGCGACAATGACTGCAAATAAGGATGTGAGGGTCATTGTCATTCCGGTTTTAAATGCACCGAAAGTCCTCTCATTTAAACTTCCTTCGTGTCTTTTTAATATCCTTGTTGTAAGGAGGATGTCTGTGTCTACTGAGTAACCAATAAGCATAAGAAAAGCAACTATTCCCGCAGTGGACATTTTTATTCCTAAAACGTCAACAACAGCAAGAGTCATTAAAATGTCTGCAAAGGCGGAGAAGATAACTACAGCGGAAGGAACAAAGCTTCTAAAAATTATAAAAACCACAACAGCCATGAAAAAAAAAGCAATCAAAATTGCGATTAAAAGCTGACTATAAAAACTTTCACTCAAAACCGAGCCTGTAAAAGTAATGTCTGAATTTTCCCCTTCAATAAGTTCGTATCCAAGATAGTTCTCCAAAATACTCTTCGCTTCTTCCGGATTAAGAGTTGTTTCAACAACGACTGCTACTTGGTTATTTGTTCCAAATTCGTAAAGACTTTTTGTTGATAACTTTTCCAGGCTTGAAGAAAGATCACTTTCCAAATCACTGAGGGAAATGTTTCCATCATAAATTGTGATAGAAGTTCCCCCCGTAAGAGAAATGTCTTTATAGATAAAGTCCCCCGTGTTCACATAAGTAAGCCCGATATATATGAAGGAACCGACTATCAGAATAAGGGGTATTAAAAGAAGTAATTTATAGTGCTTATCGTGCCAGTTTTTTTTACTTGTCTCTCCTTCTTCCATTCAAACTTGAAAATTTTTTGATATATAAAGTTTGTTAATCAAAGGAATTTAAAAGAAAATGAAAGACGACTTATTGGTTTCGCATCTTGTCGGACACTAAAGCCAGTAACGTAGGAAGCTTAACTTCTGTGTTCGGAAAGAGAACAGGTGTTTCCAACCTACTAGGGCCGTCTTCAATTTTTGAAGATTAGCCCAGTTTATAAAACTTTTTATACCGCCGGTTTATAAGAAATTCATGCGGGGATGCCGGAGGTCGCCAATATTCTTTGGCTCATCCATCATCATCGTACATGCGGGGATGCCGGAGTGGTCAAACGGGCTAGATTAAGGCTCTAGTGGTTTATCCTTACCTAGGTTCGAATCCTAGTCCTCGCAATTTGCCTGGGTAGCTCAGCCTGGATAGAGCGACGCACTCCTAATGCGTAGGTCGCAGGTTCAAATCCTGCCTCGGGCGTTTTTCAAGAACCTGCTCGCAGGTGCCACACAAGGTGTACCCTAAAGGGCAAAATCCTGCCTCGGGCGTCCAAAAATTTTATTAAGGCATTTCTTTTCAGGTTTAAATGCCAAAAGAATTTTCCCATGAAGAATTTAAATCAATTTATTCAAGAGTTCCCCGCTTAACAATAGATTTATTGATTAAGTCTAAAGAGGGGATTTTATTCACAAAAAGAGCTATTGAACCATTTAGAGGAATGTGGCACTTGCCAGGAGGAGGTGTCCTTTTAAATGAGAGTCTTGAGGAGGCTGGAAAACGAATCGCAAAAAGGGAGACAGGTTTAAACATTGAAATAAAGAAATTTTTAGGTTACATAGAATTTCCTCATGAAAAAGTTCTCGGATTCGAGAGGCACTCTGTTTCGCTTGTATTTCTTGCGGAACCTTTGTCCGTTGAAGTTAAACTTAATGAAGAATCTGAAGATTTCAACTTTCGTAAAGATATTCCTGAGAATACGGCCCCTCCCCATAAGGAGTTTTTAAGAAAACAAAAAAGTTTATTAAAGAAAATCTGAGTAATTAGATATGTGCGTTGGTAGTACAGTGGTCAGTATAACTGGCTTCCAGGCAATTAAATTGCGAAGTGACCAGTTGACCCGGGTTCGAATCCCGGCCGACGCATTTTTAATGTAAATGAAAAAGAAGATTTCTAAATCAGATGCAAAAGAAAAAATCAAAGATTTCTTCAAAGATATGTCAGACAAAACCCCGAAGGAAATAAAAAAAATAAAAAAATTATCTGCAAATCAAAAAATTTCCCTAAACATATACAAAAAAACATTCTGTAAGAAGTGCCTCTTCCCTTTCCAGGGAAATGAAAAAATAAGAATAAAAAACGGTTTCAAAACAATTGTATGCAAAAATTGCGGAAAAATTAAAAGGATTAAAATCTAATCATTTCCCGAAAAGGTTTCGGGTAAGATAAAAAATTAAAAAAATCGTATTAAATTTAAGCTTTCTTAAACCGACTAACAAGCTCTAGGGTGTCTGCCTGCCCTAAAAAGACAGATCTGCAACAGAACCTTTCTAGTCCAAATTCATCCAAAACTTTCTTTTTTTCTTCTCCGGCTTCGATTCTTTTTTTATATTCTTCCCACAAGTGCCCAAGTGGCTTTCCGCAGGAAAAACATCTGACTGGAATTATCATATATAAGTTCACTACTTTTAGTTTTTAAAGCTTACGAATTTCTTTTTTGAAGTGATTTTTAAAAAATATAAATATTTAAAAATAAAACGAACCAATTATTCTAAAAGAGGGACAAAAAATGAGAAAATGCCTTTATTGCAAAGAGAATATTTCTGAGGATAGCATCATTGATTTTTGTGAGAGATGCGGGAAGGGAGTATGGGGAGAAAAAATGTTTAACACTATACTCGAAAAAATGGAAACCTCCCACAGCCAAGGAGACATCTAACCCCTTTTTTATTTAAAAGATAAGTTTTTAAATGAGTTCTTTTTCTCAATATTTATGGTAAGAAGGAAAAACATAAGACTTAGAGGTAAAATCAGACTCAGTGAATACTTTCAAAAATTTGAAAAAGATGAACCGGTTGCAGTAAAAAGAGAAATTTCACTTGCTTCACATTTTCCAAGAAGGATTCAGGGTAGAACTGGGCTCATTCAGGGAAAAAGAGGAAAGTCCTACCTTGTGAAATTGAATGACCAGAACCTTGAAAAAACATTTTTAATTGAGGCCGTTCATTTAAAAAAAATAAAACATATTGCCGGAAAAATAAAATGATAAGAAAAACAACTCCTCTTAGTATTGCTGAATCAATTTCCTATGTCAAGGATCCAGAAATAAAAACTTTTATGAAAAAGTTTACTGCTTTGAGCGACAAGAAGGCAGATGAACTAAGAGGCAAACTGAATTCACTAAACCTAATCAAATTAAATGATAAACACCTTTCAAAAATCCTTGATTTTCTTCCTGAAGATAAGGACGAATTATCAAAAATATTACCTGATTCAAACCTTGATGAAAATGAAACAAATACAATTTTATCGACAATTAAAGAACACAAATAAAGAAAATGGCAAAAGAAGATTATGCAACAGTGCTAGAATATTTACCAAACGGGTATCCCTTGGAAAAGAAAATGATGCCCATAGTCCAGGCTATTGGTAAAGAAAATTTTACTCTTCTGGAACTTGTTCCCAGGAGAGGAGTTAGTATTGAAATAAACGAAGATCTCTACATAGGCGAAGGAAGAAGAGACAAAGTTTATTACATCCTTGGAAGACTGAAGAGAGAAAAGTTGACTGAAACTGCCAAAAACCAACTTCAGGAAGTGATTGCAAAAAAGGTCAAAGAAAACGAAACAAAAATAGTTAAGTTTTTTAATGAATCTCTCGCAATAAACAAAAGACTTCATCAAATCGAGCTTTTACCGGGAATCGGAAAAAAGCACATGAGTGAAATTTTGAAGCAAAGGGAAGAAAAACCTTTCGAATCTTTCAAAGAAATGAAGGAAAGGATTCCAAATCTTCCTGACCCTGAAAAAGCAGCCGAAAAAAGAATTTTTCAGGAATTGACAGAAATGGAGAAATATAATTTATTCACAGCATAAAATGGAAAAAACAGAATTACAGCAAAAAAGCCAGGAGAGAATCGTCAGAATCCTCTCTAAAGATATAGAGGGTAAAATGAAAGTTTACCCTGGGTTAACAAAAATTAAAGGGGTTTCATGGGCTCTTTCTAATGCAGCCTGCAGCATTCTTGGAATAGATAAACTGAAAAAAATCGGTGAACTGACCGATCCTGAAATGGAAAAAATAACCAAATTTCTAAAAAACCCAAACGCTCCGGAATTTCTTATAAATAGGCGAAGAGACCCTGAAACAGGAGAGAACCAGCATCTAATTGGTGTTGACCTTGAACTAAGAAATGAATTTGATATTAAAAAATTAAAGAAGATTAAAAGTTACAGAGGAATAAGACACACTCTCGGCCTTCCTACAAGAGGTCAAAGAACGCAATCCCACTTCAGAAAAAACAGGAGAAAAAGTTCAGGAATTCAGAAAAAGGCAGAAAAAACAGTAAAGGGAGAACCCGCTCTTAAGGGAAAGAAACCTGCGAAAGGAGGAAAGTAAAATGAAAAGAAAGCATAAAAAATATTCAAGACCAAAAAGACCTTTTGACAAAGCAAGAATTGAAGAGGAAGCAGTTATAAAGAAGAAATATGGGCTGAAAAACAAAAAAGAAATTTGGAAAGCTGATGCAAAAGTAAGGGTAATGAGACAAAAAGCAAAAAAGCTCATTAAAGCAAACCCTGAAGAGCAGAAAACTCTTTTTTTGAGACTGCAAAAAATGGGACTCAAAGTTTCTTCAATATCCGACGTTCTTGGACTTGACAAGACTGATTACCTTGAAAGAAGGCTTCAGACAGTTGTTTTTAAAAAGAAAATTTCGCCAACCATCAAAACATCAAGGCAAATGATTACCCATAAAAAAGTAATTGTCAACGGGGGAGTTGTAGACAGTCCGTCTTACATAGTTCCTGTTGAACTTGAAAATAAAATTGAAATAAAAAAGAAAGTAAAAAGCGAGGCTGAAAATTAAATGGCAGAAAAAAAATTAAAAGAATCCGAAAAAGAAAGGGAAAAAGAGGAAGTTGAAGAGGTGGAAATTGAAGAAGCACCTAAGGAAAAAACAGAAGGAGAAAAAGAGACGGGGTCTAGAAAAGCAACAGTTAGCAAAGAATCTGAAGCTATCATGAATATTTACACTTCATTTAATAATACAATTGTTCATGTGACGGACATGTCCGGAAAGACTATCTCCAAAGTTACGGGCGGGATGATTACGAAGCATAACCGACTTAAAGCAAACCCGACAATTGCCATGTTTATTTCAAAAAGAATTGCAGAAGAAGTTAAAGACCTCGGGATAAAATCTTTTTATGTCCGTATACGGGCAAAAACAAGAAATCCTGCACCGGGTCCCGGAGCACACAGCATTGTTAAAAGCCTTACAAGAGATGGATTTAAAATTCTAAACATCCTTGACACAACAAGAATGCCCAGAGGAGGGCCAAAGGTGAAAGGGGGACGAAGAGGAAGGAGACCATAAGAGTTAAAAAACCACGAAAAAATAAAATAAGATGAAAAAAGAAAATCCAGCTAAAATTTCCTTCGAATTGAAGACTAATGAAAGCCTTGCAAATGCAATCAGAAGAAGTATAGGACTAATTCCGACTATGGCAATTGATGAAGTTGAAATTTCAAGAAATGATTCTCCCCTTTACGATGAGACTCTTGCACATAGGCTTGGTCTTGTTCCAATAAAATATGAAAAATCCTGGAAGAAAGATTCTGTTCTAAAGTTCAAAATTGACGCAAAAAAGGAAGGAACAGTTTATTCCGACAGCATAAAAGGTGAGTTTGAAGTTGTTTATGATAAAATCCCTCTTACTCTTTTAAACACTAACCAAGAATTAAAGTTAAAAGGGACAACAAAAATGGGGATTGGAAGGGAACACGCTAAATTTTCGCCAGGCATTCTTTTTTACAGAGATGTTACCGAAATAACTCTTGATAAAGAATGTGAAAAGGACATTTCAAATGCTTTCCCGAAAAATGAAATAAAAACAAAAGGAAATAAAATTGTGGTCCTTGATGATAAAGAAAAAACCATCCTTGATTTTTGCGAAGGTCTTGCTCAAAAAGGCAAAAAAAATATTGAAGTAAAAGAAACGGACAGCTTACTTTTCACAGTTGAATCTTTCGGTCAGATGGAACCGGAAGAAATTTTTAAGAAAACAACAGAGGTTCTTAAAAAAGAGATTGAATTAATTTCAAAAAAATTAAAATAATCTTGTTTTAAGACCGATTAACTGCCTTTTTTCAATAATCTTTTTTAAAATTGCGGGAATTAAACCCCCCAGGCTAAAGCCCTTATACTCTAATATCCCGTTGGCCCTTCCGAGGCTGATTAATGTCAGGCGCTTCTTTATTTTATACTTAATCAAACTCTTTCTTTTTTCCATGTTTATAATATTCCGGTTAATTATCCATGAATGCAGAACTGCAGATTGCGCGGTTTTCTCTTCATCGGTGTCAATTATATCTCCCCCGGCAAAGATATTTTTAAATCCCCTAACCTGCAAAAAACTGTTGACTTTCACCTGATTTTTTTCATTTAGCATTTCTTTCGTGCTTTTTTCTATGAAACCGGAATTATTTTTTATTCCAGTGCAGAGAAAAAAATAGTCTCCTGTTATGACCTTTCCATTTTCTAGAATAGAAGTGTTTTCTTTTGAAATAATTCGTTTATTGAGGTTTATTTTTACCCCTTTTTTTTTCAAAAAATCTTGAGCAATTTTTTGGCTTTTTTGACTATTCCTCGGTATAAGACTTCCGGATGAAGTGAAAAGAACCACTTCCTTACCCGGATAAAAAGTTATTAATTCTGAAGCGAGCTCTACTCCGACCGGGCCTCCTCCAACAATAACAATTTTTTTAAAAAATTCAATTTTTTTATGAATCCCCTCTATATTGTTTAACTTTGAAATTGGAGAAGAATTATGGTTTTTTAATGGGGTCTCATAAGAAGAACCTGCTGCAATGACAAGATAATCAAAAAAAATTTCTCTTCCATTGACAAAAACGGAATTTTTTGAAATTTTTTCTGCTTTTCCCAAAACAAGACGAGATTTTTTTAGGTAATCCCGGTGGTTTAATTTAATCTTATTAAATAATTCGGGATTTGTCAAAGTCTTTAAAATAGATGGAGTGAACTCAAAATAGTCTTTTGTATCAATTAGCATTACCTCAAAATTTTTCTCTAAAATTTTTGCGGTATTTGCCCCGGTAAAACCTCCTCCGATTATCACCACTCTTTTCACATTAAAAAACAAAAAAACATCTATAAAAATGTAGTGGAATGCAAAAATATCCTGAAAATTTTGCAAAAAAAATATTGTTTAACCTGATTTTTAGATTATTCTAAAACTTAGCTTTTGCATTTTAAATTTTGGATTTTGTTTGGCAAGGACTTGCCTAAGGTTTGTAAAAAGAAGAGTTTTTGGGTTTGATTTTTAATTGTAAGCAAAAACCTCCCCCGAAGAAGGGCAGAATGGGGAGGTTTTTTGAGATAAAATGGATTATCAGAAATTGCATAAAAGTGATTCATGCCATTTTTCATTTTTATAAATGGCATTATAGACCCCAATTTGAACTGTTGGTCCTTCTATAGAAGTGTTATACAGCAAATTTATTTGAACCCCCTCCACTTTTCGAGAGATAGGTCCAGAAGATTCATTGTTTGCTATAGGTTCAGAATCATTGTTTGCTACGCCAATGATTCCTATTTCAACTCCTTCAACAACTCCTCCTTCACTTCCTTCTGGGGGAAAACTAAACAGTGAAAGATTCACTCCCCTAACCTTTGAATCCTTTTTCATAATAGTAAAAATGGAAAGATTTATCCCATTATGAATCGAACCTTCTCCCATATATGCAGCAACAGAGATATTTAATCCATTATGAATCGAACCTTCTTGAAATTGATTCAGAAACCCCAAATTTATCCCCCAGCTTGTTCCTGACTTCACATTATAAAATAAAAAAGTTTTTTCACTTCCTCCCCATGTTCCGATTATAGTTAGACCTATGACAATCCCCCAGAAAATTTTCTTTTTCATTTTTTCACCTTTTAATTATTAATTAAAAATAAATTAGTGCCCCCGTCCAGAACGAACTAGACAGAAAATTGAAGCTCTTTCGGGGGCGTAAAGAATTTTTAATTATTGGCTTTCAAAAACTCAAATTCTTCTATCTCCCCTTTTTTAAATTTTGAAATATTTTTTTCAAAAGATCTTTCGAACAAGAAAGAGTACTTGATTATGGAAATTGATCCGGATAATAGGACAAGTACGGAGATAACTAAAACGGGGAACTCTCCATTTTTTGGGTTATCCAAAAAAGGTAAGTACTCCTTAAAAACTTCAGAAAAGCAGACTAAAAAGGTAATTAACAATAAAAAAGCCCCGAGCAAAAACAAGATGAGGGATAAACTTCCCTGATAAACCATCTTAAGAACAAAAATGAACTTCTTTTTAATTCCACCCTGATCTTCTCTCAATATTTTTACAAGAGATTCAAGCGAAGAATATCCTAACACTATAGAGAACAGATTTAGGACTAACCAGAAAACTACCATTTCAACATTCATTTCTTCATACAAATTTTTCACGGAGTATGCCAATAAAGAAATCGCGATTAATGCTCCAAGCAAGAGAAATGCTAAACTAAAAGATTTTGATTTTTTCATAATTCTGCCTTTAATTAATTAAAATTAAGTTATTTCATTGAAATTGAGCCAGATAAATTCTGCCTAGAACCCAGACTACAACGACTGTTATTAAAAAAATAGATGCCCCGATAGAACTATCCGTCCAAAAGACCTCTTTATTTTTTGAAAATCTTGCGAAAAGAACTGAAAGCGCAAAACAAAGAAAGCCTTCGATTAAAAAACTCAGCATGATTTGATCAAAAGACCATAAATAATACTTTGCTACTCCAAGAATCACCATTCCCAAGACCAATAAAAGTATAAGTGCGGAAACTTGTTGATTCATTTTTGATTTTTTCATGACTGCCCTCTCATTATTTTAAATTTTGATTAAATTTTTTCACCCTAGCGATAAAGAAACTGTTCGGAAAACAGTCCATAAATAATCCCGGAAATAAATGCTGTTAAAATTGAGACTACCCATATAAAAAACCCAGTAGGTGGAGTTGAGGTGGAGAAAATGAATAGGAAGAAATATACTCCCACACCCATTAAAACACTTAAAAAGAATCCTCTAAAGGTAAATTTTTTATACCTTATAGAGGTAAACAAGACAAGAATTAAGAAGATTAACACTAAAAAAACCATTTGAGTTGGCATTTTTTCACCTTTTTGTTTAGTTAATAAAAAATTAATTAGAACCCCCGCCCAGAATGAACTGATAATAAATTTGGGGTGCTTGCGGGGGTAAAAAATGGACATTTAAAATTTTAATTTAATAAGAATCGCGAGATTTTTTATTCAGGTTTTTCATGCTTCGTGAAAAATTTATAACATGTGTGCGATCTGCTCTTCTTGCAATTCCTGCAGTCGTTAATGCTCCTCCTGCAACAGCCAAAATGACTATTAGTAAAATTGCGACTCCTTTAGTATCATCGGAATCCCCCTTCAGACCATCAACAACACTCTTCCATGCACTAGGAACCTCCTTTGCTGCATTGTAAATATTATGGACTTGTGCAAAAGTATTCCACCCTGCAACAGCAACATCCCCAAACCTTTTTGTTTTATATGCCTGAACTAATGAATGAATCCAAATCCCAAATCCCGAACCAATTACCGGACCAATTATAATTAAGTAACCCAGACTAAACATTACTTCCCCTGCCCGTGGAGAAAGCCATCCAAAACCTAATAAAATTGCAGTGATTATTGTTAAATAAACCCAAGTAAAGCCACATGCGGACATAATAACAGCACACCATATGAGTAAGCGTGTCCAACCACCCATTATTTTTGACTCAGTCCAAAATCTGCCGGCTGACCAAGCATTGAACCAAGATATTGAAAAATTGATTAATAAAAGAATGAGGAGAATAAAAGAATTCATTTAACACCTCTTTAATTTTTTAATTTATTAAAAATTGTTAGTTAATTTTTTGTAATTTTTCAACTATTTTTATTGAAAAATAGAAACTTGGAACAATTGAAATTGCTGTAATTATCCTGGGAATATCGGAAGTTCCTTCATAAAACAGGGAAAAAGCTAGAGTAGAACAAAGATAAACAATAAGAGATAAACTAGATGTGAATATTGCGATTGGAATTGATGGCCCTTGAAACATCATCTCACACACTCCTTTTTATTTATTAATTATTTTAATTTAGCCTGAAAACTACCCAAAGAACGACTACAATACTCCAAGAAAGAACATTCGATCCTTCTCCCATCATTAGCCCCTTTGTTGACTTATCCCAAATCCCCCTTCTTCCTGCAATCCAGACTTGAATTAATCTTTGAAGAGCAGTAAGATATCCAAAAAATAAGGTCAAAAATGGAAGGCCCTCTGAACTAGCGTCTGCAAAAATTGTATAGCCAAGCCACAATTGAGGAACGGATTTGCACCAAACATTAAGAAACCCTTTTGAATATGGGTCTTTCAATCCTTTATATTTAATTAGCGTTAAAAGCGATAAAACTAAGATAATCAAGCAGATGACGGTATCTCTCTCTTTCCAGACTATATTTCTTAATCCAAATAATAAGACAAGGCTTACTAAAAAGGCCCATTGTGAAAAGATGATTATTGTCTGCTTTCTTGCCTTTAACGCTTTTTGCTGTTGAAAATTTGGCAAGTTTCCTATTTCTTTCTTAAGCGAGAAGAAGGAAGAAAAAGCTAAAGAGAGACTTAACCCAAGGTAAATCAGGTAAATAGAATATGTTGCAAGGTTTAGGCCACCAGTTTTTCCTGAGATGATTTGAATGACTAAGGGGATAGTGTAAATCCAGGACATGATTATTTGAAGCCAGAAAAGAATTTCGACCCATTGATTTTTAATAAAACTGAGAATTTGTTTCATTTGCAAACCTTTTTATTTAATTAATAAAGAAAATAATTACTAAAGAACGTCGTTAAATACCAAATTTCAGGGTATTTCGGGGGTATTTCAGAAGGGGAAATACCTAAAAGTAGGATTTTTCATTCTTTGAACTTCTTGTTCAAAGGTATTTCTCTTGGTCTTTTGAGCGACCGCGAGGGTTTTTCTTCAAAGTCTTTTTCGACTTTAAAGGTATTTCAAGCATTTTTCTAAAAATCTTTTTTGACACATTTTTAAGGTTATTTTGTTAAGCCTTATTTTTATGCAGTCAATGTCGATTATTAGTTGTTTGTTGAAATTTCGTTTAAGTTATTTGAATTTGAATGTGATAATTTTAGTAATTTTTTCCAGCCTTTTGGACTTCTCTCTTCAACTATTTCTACTAATCCTTTTTCTGTGAGTTTCTTTTTTACAACATTTCCTTTTCTTGATGATAACCCAAGTTCTTTGTAAATTTCAACTGTTGACAGGCCATGGTTCGGAGAACTTTTTAGAAAGTCTACAAACAAAAGCTCTTCCTTGGACAAGTCGGATGGAATGAATGGAGCTTCTAAACCTTCTTCTTTCTTTTCATTTCCTTTATTTAATTTCTCACTTAAAGTCTTATTTATTACAATTAACACATCTTTTTTCGTATAATACCCTGAAGAAATCCCTGAGTCAAGAAGCCTTTCAATTTCATTTAATTTTTTATTTTCTTTTTGCTTTGAAATAACAAAGTCATACAAAACTTTTTGGGTTTTTGTGAACTCTCTAACTTCCTGAAATTCCTTTTTCCTTGTTTTTACTTGGCGGATATCAACTCTTTTCATTGCTTCCTCTTCACTTTCTCCAATTAACTCTTTCTTAAACTCGGGGTTATTTTTTTCAATTTCATATCCTTCGATAACTGCTCCCATCTTGCTTCTTATTTTTGAGTCTTCAAAAGTTGCATTTCTTAAATCAGTAAATGGAACTTCCACTAAAAACGGGGATGTGTACCTTTCTGAAAGTTTTACGATTGCTGAACCTACAGAAAGTTGAGTAAAAATTTCTTTTTTTTGCTTTAACTGCATTAATGAACTTATTTCATCAACGTCTTCTGGAAGCTGTTGCTGGAATGCAACGTGACAAGCACTGTTTCCCACGACTGTATCACTCAATTTTGAAATATGCTGATCCAAACAAATCAAACTTGTTCCATATTCACGCATTTCACGGTAAATCATGTCCGTTACTGATTCTGACATAAAGCTCGTTCTTTTCTTTAAGAAAATGTTATGAGCTTCGTCAACTAAAATTGCGTGATTGAAATCTCCATTATTTTTTTCACTTCCGGCCTTTTTTAATTTGTAGATATAAGTTAAAATGTATTCACAAAAAAACTTTTTCTCTATGTTTGACAATGAATTTAACTCGAAAACTACTTTTTTATTAAATAACTCATCTACTGAAAGGCTCTTTTTTCCGTCGTAGTTTATAACTTTTCCAAAGTCCCCAAAAGTGAGAACGGTTGCGACCCTTAATGCACTTTCATACCACCCTGTTTCCCTTCCCTTGGAATCTCTTGCTTTTACTTCAAGCATCCTTCTTACATGCTCCCAGTTTGGATAAAGGTTAGAGCCTTCGTAAACTCCCCATCCCCTAAAAGTCTCATCTAATGTTTCAAGAAGAATCTTATGAACTCCGTATGAAACATTAAAACTTTCAGTGAGTAAATCACAAAGAGTATTAATCCACTCTTTAGGTGAAACTCCTTTTGGAGGCCTGTTTATGTTTGTTTTAAATAGGTTACTTACCCCCTCGTTTCCGACCGTAAAACACATAACAGAATTGTCCATCTTCATTAAAGGCCTAAAACTTTTTTTCCAGTCAAAAACTAAAAAAGGCTTATCTTTCTCTATAAATTTGTTTAAAATATTTAATGCAAAAGTTGTTTTTCCACTTCCGCTCATACCTGTGACACATACGTGCCTTGGCCAGTCTTTTTCTCTTAAGTAAAATGGAAAAAGAGTTTTTCCGGCATAACTTACTTTCGCAAGCGAATATTCCCCTTGAAGAATTTCTTCCTTTGGAGGTTCAAGTAAAAAATCTTTATCTAAAAGTTGATTCAAATGCTTCTGGTAAAGTGCTGTTAAAAACTGGGTAATCTCCCCCTTTTCCTCATAGCTTTCACTATTCATATATCTAAAATAAATCTCATCAATTTTTTTTCCGAGTATTGGTTTTAACTTTCTTGCAATTTCTTCAACAGATATTCCTGAATTCATTTTAATATTTCCCCCCATTTACTTTTGCAAGAACCACCCGACCATAGTCACTAGAGTCCCCGAGATCGCCGTCCCCGACATCCAGGTAACCACCCCCGTAGAGGTAAACCCTAGACAAAGCAGAGTTTCCAGTCCGAATTTGTCTTTTAGAAGATTTATCTTCTTCTTTAGGAAGCCCATAATCATTTATTTTTGAAAAGTGAGTTCCATTAGTCCAGTTTAAACATTTTGCCCTCTTAATCAAAGATTCTTTAGAGAGCGTAAACCCGAAATTATTATTTATTTCCAAACCTCTTAAATTAATAAATACGGGGAGGTTATCATTACTTATTTTCAGTCCTTTTAATACGCTGGAGTCTCTTATTGCTAAGCCAGAATCAACGTAAAACCCTGAAAACATATCTAAATTCTTTTCTAAGTCTGCCTGGGTTGCGACCCTATACCCTGAATTTACTTTTCTTAAAAACATGTCTGTTCCTACGACAACATAGGGATTTGAACCTTTCATTACTCCATCGTCAAAAGCCAGCATCCCCGAAAGATATCTTTTTGATTCAGGAAAAGTTTTATCCATATACCCGACGATTTCTGTGTAGAGTTCTTTATTTGTTACAAAAATTAAATTTTCCAAAACCCCCACTTTTACATTTGAATTGGATTCCGGCAACCCTCTCTTTGTAGGTTCTACCTTTTCAGACACTTTTTCAAGGGATGGTTTATACTTATTAACAAGGTAACGGTCAATTAATTCATCTGCCGCTTCATTTGATGTTACTGAGTTTCCGCAATCTAATCTCCTCATTAATTCTGAATTAGTTAAGTTTGACATTTTAATTCAATTTTTCCTCCTTCAAAATTTTATTGAAAATTTTTAGACGTTCTTCCTTTTCAAGAAGTTCCCTTTCGTACTCTCTAAGCTCTTTTTTTAAAAGAGCAACATCTTTCCAGCACCCTATTTTTTCATTCATCTGAAGTTCAGAAATCTCTATTTTTTTGTGCCGCAAATCATTTTTTTCTCTTGTCGGGTCTGAAGACGCAATCTGCATTTTTTCATTTTCAGACAAATATCCTTTTATTTCAGACTTCAGAGTTTCACCTTCATCGTGAATTTTTCTGCTTAGTCTTTCTCTTCCCCTTATCATCTCATGAATTTCCTCGATTGAATTTTTCAAGGCATCAACTTTTGATTTTCCAATTTCATCGAAGGAATCTTCTGAAAGGAGGGGTATTTCATGGTTTTTCCCCAGTCCCAACTCTGAAAAACCCTTCTTTATTGCATCTTTGACCTCATTTTCCATTTGTTTACCACTTAATAGTTACTTATAAACCTTTCTCTCCGGTAGTAATTCAAGAAAGGTAACAATTTCTAAAATTTAGAGATATTTTGGAAATTTAAAGATTTTGGAGTAATGGTCTTTTTAAGAAGTAACACCCTTTAGGAATGAAATTTTGGACGAGAATGCGAGTGAAAAACCCAAGACTTTAAAGTCAAAATTCTATGTGGATGCTGGCTCAAACTACTGCCATCTTGAAATTTGTAAGGATAATGCCAAAAGATTTTCGGGATTCAATTGACCAAGACATGGTTCAAATCAAAATTCTATGTGGATGCTAGGATTCGAACCTAGGTAAGCATAAGCTAAGGGATCTTGAGTCCCTCCCGTTTGACCACTCCGGCACATCCACACTATCGAGAGTGCTGGACGAACCAAAGAATATTGGTGACATCCGGCACATCCACGCCAGTTTTTATTTTGCGGGTAAGCCAAAGAATATTAACAGCCTTCAGCAAATCCACTTAATTAAAATTCAGATAACACAAACATTTATAAAATAAACTAATCTCGAAAGTTTACCTGCGAGTTGAGACAACTTAGCGCATTAGCGGGAAATTTTTTCTCGTTATTTTAAAAAATGATAAAATCAAAAACCAAAGTAAAAAAGCAAGCCACAAGAAAGACAAATCCCTTTTTAGTCGAAACTATTCTTCTTGCAAATAAGAATCCTAAATGGGTTGAAGTTGCAAGCCTCCTTACTGGACCTAGGAGAAAAAGAAAAGATGTTAATTTGAGTGAGCTTCAAAAATATTCAGGAACCGTTGTTGTGTGCGGAAAAGTTTTGAGCGGGGGAGACGCTCCAAAAAAACTAAAAGTCGTGGCACTTTCTTTTTCAGAAAAAGCTAAGGAAAAGCTGCTGAAAGCCGGGTGTGAGGTAAAAAAATTGTCAGAAGAAATAGAAAAGAATAAAGACGCAAAAGAGGTAAAAATAATCAAATGAAGGTAATAGACGGAGCTGGAGCCACTCTTGGAAGACTTGCAAGTTATGCGGCAAAGGAATCCTTGAAAGGCGAAGAGATTTCCATCATAAACTGTGAGAATGTAATAATTACAGGAAACTTTGAATCAATAAAAAGGGATTTTGAAGAACAAAGAGGAAGAGTTGGAAGTGGCCAAAAAGGTCCGAAACACCATGCAACAAGCGAAAAAATCGTAAAAAGAACGATAAGGGGCATGCTTCCAGATGCGAGGATGGGTCGTGGAAAAATTGCATTCCAAAAGATAAGATGCTATTCGAAAGTTCCAAAAGAACTGGAAAGTTCAAAAGCCCTAAAAATTTCAGAAGACAAAAAAAAGAAATATTCAGAAGTTAAAAATTTCACAAAAAATAAATTAAATTAAAATGGCAGAAAAATTAAAAATTCACTCATCAGGAAAAAGAAAGTCTGCAGTTGCAAGAGCGGTTTTATATGAAGGCGACGGAAAAATTACTGTGAATGGAAAAAACTATAAGAATCTTGAAATCTTAAATCGATTAAGTATTGAGGAACCAATAAGAATTGCTGAAAAGATTCTTGGAAAAATAAACTTTGATATTGAAGCAAATGTGCGAGGCGGAGGAGAAAAAGGCCAAATTGAAGCGGCAAGGCTTTCAATTGCAAAAGCAATCGTTGAATTTTCAAAGTCTGATGAATTGAAAAGAGCTTACCTTGAGTATGACAGAAACCTCCTTGTAGCAGACGTCAGGCGTAAAGAAACAAGAAAACCTGGAGATTCTAAAGCAAGGGCAAAAAGACAGACAAGTTACAGATAATTAACTTTTTATTCCCAACCTTTCCAGTTTATCCTGGACATGATTAAAAAGCGTGGAGGAAACAATTGGCTCATGAGTTCCATTATATACGACTCCTGCAAACTTTACCTTTCCAAGATATGAGAAATTCTTAAGAATTTTTTTTATCCCATTTACAGAAAATCCATACTTTTTTCCCAACTTGTTTAAACTTACCTCATTACCTTGAAACTCAAGAAAGATATTTTCAACAACCTGAGAATTTTCTGCCTTTACCAATTTTCCGTCGACAACCTTGTAACCAAACGGGGGTCTTGCCACGATTCCCCCTTCACCTGCTTTTTTTGCCATCCCCCTCTTATGCCTTTCTTTCTCAGACTTTAATTTTTCAAGTTCGCTTCTTAACTTTTCATTCTCTTTCTTCAGTTCTCCTATTTCATTCATTTTATAATGTATCAATCGGACTTTTTATTTTCTTTATTTCTTCGTTGGAAACATGGGCATATATCTGAGTGGTACTAAGGTCCGAGTGCCCCAGAAGAACCTGTATATGCCGGATGTCAGTGCCATTTTCTAAAAGATGTGTTGCAAAAGAGTGCCTAAGAGTGTGACAGTGAACCTCTTTTTTTATTTCAGCTTTTATTCCAGCATTTCTTACAATCTTTTGTAGATTTCTTTCAGACATCTTCTTTCCATTTCTTCCCGAAAAAAGGTAAACTTCTCCCACTTTCTTTTGCCTTTCCACCTGTTTTTTTAATTTTAAAAAAAGAAATGTTGGAATATTAAAAGTCCTGTCCTTTTTGCCCTTTGCCTGTTTTATCATCCCTATTTTCTCCTCAAAGTTCAAATTTTCAACTTTAAGGTAAGAGAGTTCTGAAACTCTCAAACCCGCCGCATACATCAAAGAAACCATGAGCCTGGACTTTTTTGAGATTAAAGCATCAAAAAGGCTTTTCACCTCTTTTTTGGTTAAAACTGTCGGAATTTTCTTTTCTCTTTTTGGTCTTTTTATGTTTGCGGTTAAATCTTTTTTCAAAATTGAGGAATACGCAAATTTTACGGCGGCAAGAAACATTATAATTGAAATTGCGGAGCGCTCAGATAAATTTTCGGCAATATACTCCTTTACGTCGTCTTCATTCACTTCTTCCGGTTTTTTCTTTGTGAATTCAAGAAGTGTCTTATTTGATTTAAGGTAATTTTTTATAGTATACACTGAATTTTTGGAAATTTTGAGCTCTATTTCAATTTTTTTTAAAAAATCCTCTTTATTCATAGATTTATATTTTTAATCCAAATTTTTTTATTTGCTTTTCAAAATTTTCATTGCCAGTGAAAGCAAGAGTCTTAATTCTAAGTTTCCTTGCAGGATCCAAATTCCACGGCCGGTCATCAATAAAAAGAATTTCCTCGGGTCTCACTTTTAATTTTTTAATTAGAATTTTATAAATCCTTGGATCAGGCTTTCTTACTCCAACCGAACATGAAACTAAAACTGGACTAAAAATTTTATGAAATTTTTTTGGGATTAAAGCCGGATTGGATAAATGCCACTGGTCTGAAAGAATTGCAATCCTGAATCCTTTATTTTTTAACTTCTTTGCAAATTTTATAAGAAACCTGTTCTTCCCGTACATCTTTTTATAAGAATCTATGTAAAACTTTTTTAAACTTTTTTTAGGATAATTAAATTTCCTAGACAAGTTTTCCATTAATTTTGATTCACTTATTTTGCCTTCGACTGATAAAGAATAGTCTGTATCGAGATAATCAAAATATTGGTCTATAAGAAAATGAAGTTTTTTTGCAACTCTTTCATGAACCCCCACATTTGTATGCAATTTTTTTTTGATAGGCCCGGTTTTTTGCAAGCTGTAAAACCCCTTCCACATCA
>JAUYLQ010000011.1 GCA_030699005.1 archaeon | reverse complement strand
TAAGCCTCTTTTACCCCTCATTTTGATTTAATCCAAACAAAACTTATATACCTTATGGTGAAAATTGGATTCTGTATAATTTTATAAATCCAAAATGGTTCTGTCTTACATGGGATTCATAAGAGGAGTATTTGTTTTAATCCTTACCCTTTTTTTATTTGTTTCACTTTTCTTATCGAACCTTTTTCTAGTTCTAAGCTGGTCTCTTGATTACGACAATGTCGCACCATACATAAAAAATACATCAATCGAAATGGCGCAGGATTCTGGGAGTGCCGGAGAGTTTATTGAGAATTATGAAAAAAAAAGATTTCTTTGCAGCAATCAAGATTCAGTAAATATAACTTTTGATTCCGAAGAAATTGTAATCCCATGCGAGATAATAAACGAGGGCGGGAAAGCTTCACTTGAATACGCTGTTGAAAGAACAATTCCAGATAAATATTATCTTGATTATGATTGCTCATTATTTGAATGCCTTAAAAATGAAAATAATGAATTTGTGCTTGTTTCGGAATATGCAAAAGAATACTGGGCAGAAAAATTCAGGATAACAATGTTAATTTCAATTGGTCTCTTTCTTTTAATTTTTTTGTCCCTTGGGAAAAAACATTCAGCATTTACCATTGCAGGAATAATGGTGATTCTCTCTTCTCTTCCGTTCAAAGAAATAACCTGGCTAGCCTCATTCAGCCCAGAGTTCCTCCCATTTAACACTCTCCCATTATTTTTTTCTGAATCAAATGCTGTCTTTACATTAATGTTGATGATAGGAATACTCCTTATCCTTGTCGGAATGGGATTTGCATTTTTCAAATTTGGGATAAAGCTCAGCAATTGGATAGATTCAATTTTTTCAAAAATGAAAAAAGAAAAGGGAAATGAAGAATCAGATGAAAAAGTAACAAAAGAAGAAGTTAAAAAAATTGTGGAGAAAGAACTCAGGGAAAAACTAAATAAGGAAAAACTAGACAAAGGCCAAAATAAGAAAGTTAAAAAGAAAAAGTGATTATCCCCTTACTCTTTATTCACAAGTTCTTTTTCCTTTGCTTTATCCCTTTCCTGACGCGCCAAAAACCCTTTTATGAAGGTTGAATGATTATTTCTGTCGATTATGCCCTCAAGTTTGTAAGACTTCAAGCCCCCAGCCGGAACAAATTCTGTTTTAACGTCGCCCTCAAGATTAGCTTTCATTTGTTCAGAAATTAAAATTTCTCCTTTAGAAAAAGAGGAAAGCTTTTTACCCGAGGTCATAAAAGTCCCAAGACTCATGAATTTTATCTTATCCCTCTCCGGTTTAGTGATTATCTCCCCATAATTTAAGGAAATTCCGTAATCTATTTTTTGTTTGAATTTTCTATTATGGTCAACCAAAATTTCCTTTATCTTTTGCGAAATTATGACCCCTTCTTTTTGATTTTTAAAAGTTTTTGTGACAGATGGGGCAAGAATAAAAAAGATGTAACTTTTGTTTTCATAGATTACCCCTTTACTATCCTCAACAAATCGAAATATCCTGTCCAAAGTCTCCTTTATTCCTCCGTCTCCGGATTTAATTTCTTCATAATTTCTCAAAAAAAGGCATCCCATTGTTGCCGACTGCTTTGAACCTGTTATTGAAAGGGAAAGTTCGGCTTTTTTCTGAGGAGCAAAAATCTTTTCTCTGGAATTAACCCCTCTAGAAATCCAGTCTTCTTTTGAAACCTCATTATCCCTAATGTCTGAAATGTCGTTAACGTCTGAAACCTCCTTAACTTTTACTTCTCTTCTAACAGTTTTTCTCCTTGCATAAGTCTTTCTTTTATAGTTTCTTTTTAATATAAGATATGCACCAAGAACCAGGATGACGAGTGCAACAAGCCATATCATTGAAGAAAAACTAAACCCTTCCCCTATTTTTTGAACCTGTACTGCTCTACCAGAAAGAGAAAGCCTATTTTTAGAGCCAAGAACAGAAACATCATAATCCCCTTCGGGAGCACTGATTGAATATCTTTCTGACTCTCCAACCCCAAGTGAGAGGGGGATGCTTACATTATCCTCCCCAACTTCAACAACTAAAACATCTTCGTAGAAAACATTTCCAATATTTGTCAGTATTAAAGTGCTGTTTACTATCTCAGATTCTATTTTTTTATTAACTAAAATTTCAACTTCAAGACTATTAATTACATCCCCCGCGTAAGCTGAAATCTGGAGAATTGCTGGAGGAGTTGAGGTCCCCGTTTCATAAGAAAAGGTCTCTTCAGTTTTAGAGAGTACTTTATTAATAATTTCACCATCTTTGTATTTTATTGCAATATAGGCTTCCTCATCCATAATACTCTCCCCAGTCTGATCATGAAGAATTATTTTTCCTCTTATTGACTCTCCGGGAAGAATGCTCTCTTTATCGAGAATTATCTCAATACTTGTTGGGACCTGCCTAACAGTTAAAAAAGAGACTTTTCTTCCGGAATTTAAAACTTCTCCGTTGGGGCCTTTATCAAAAACATTTAAATCAATCTTGTGCTCTCCAGCATAAAAATTTGAAGGAATTTCAAAAAAGACATTCATTAATCCATTTATAACCTCCCCTGAAAAGGTTATGCTTCCGTTATTATTCTCAATTGACATTTCATAAAATCCCCGAACATTAACACCATTTTCCTTTATTGCAGAGCCACTAATTGTTACATTTCCTCCGGGATTGAATAAATCACCCCAATTCAAAAATTCAATTCTAATTAACTTTGAAATCTCAAAACCGTTTGAAATTGCCTGCACCGAACTCCCTGCTTGAACTTCAAAATTGCACTCCCCAGATAAATTTCCAATAAAAGAGCGAACCAAAGGAACAGTTATTGCCTTTGACGTTTCTTCCGCTAAAGAAAAAAATTCCTTGTAAACTTCAACTTTATTTGACTTGCAAACAAGATAAACCGAAACAACCTCATTAAAACTTGGTTCCGGAACGATTCTTATTGTAATTTCTGACTTGTCACCAAGGTTATAAACCGTATTAGGTTCTACTTCAAAATTGATGCTTGCGTATACATTTACAGACACAAGTAGCATTAAAAAAAAACCAAACAGCAAAACCCCCAAGATTTTTCTCATTTTTTCACCTTTTTATAATAAACTTAAAGAAGAAATTATTTATAAAGTATTTGATAATGGAGTCGCATATCAAATTTTCATTTCAAAATCTTTATATACTTTTTCTTCCTTAAATCGTGAATGAATGGAAAGGTCAATCCCTATGAAGTTGAGGGCAGAATTGATTATGATAAACTCATAAAAGACTTTGGCGTAAAAAAAATAACCCCGGAAATTTTAAAAGAAATTGAAAAAATTGCAGGAGAACTTCATCCTTACCTTAAACGCGGAATCTTTTTCGCCTACAGAGATTTAAAAAAAGTCCTTGATGAGTACAAAAAAGGGAACAAATTTTTCTTGTACACCGGAAGGGCTCCTTCTGGGCCAATTCACCTTGGGCACATAAGTGTGTGGATATTCATGAAATGGCTTCAGGATAAATTCGGTGTTGAAGTCTGGTTCCAGTTCCCTGATGAAGAAAAATTTTTGTTCAAGCAGGATTCAAATTGGGAAGAAATTCAAAAGTGGCTTCATGAAAACATGCTTGACGTGATTGCGCTTGGCTTTGACCCCAAAAAAACACATTTTTTAATCGATACCCAGCATGCCGGAATAATGTATCCAGAGGCGGTGAAAGTAGCCAAAAAAATAACTTTTTCGTCAATTAAAGCGGCTTTTGGATTCAATGATTCAAACAACATTGGAAGCATTTTTTACACTGCAATGCAGACAGTCCCTGTTTTTTTGCCAAACATTTTAAAAAATGAAAAAAGACCTTGCTTAATCCCCCTGGGAATAGACCAGGATGTCCACTTCAGATTATCTAGGGATGTGGTAGAAAAACTCGGGTACGAAAAACCTGCGATAATCCATGCAAGGTTCATGCCTCCTTTAACGGGAGTTGAAGGAAAAATGTCTTCAAGCAATCCGGATTCAGCAATTCTTATGACTGACTCTCCTGAAGAAGTAAAAAGAAAAGTAAACAAATATGCTTTTTCAGGTGGACGCGACACTGCCGAAGAGCACCGAAAACATGGGGGCAATGTTGAAATCGATATTGCATGCCAATGGTTAAAATATTTTGAATATGATGATAAAAAACTTGAAAAAATATACGAGGATTATTCAAAAGGAAAACTTCTAAGTGGGGAAGTCAAAAAAATCTTAATTGGCAAAATAAATGAATTTTTGACGGAACACCAAAAAAGAAGAAAATTGGCAGAAAAACTTATTCCAAAATTCATTTACAAAATTTAATGGGGCTTATTCACAAAATTTAGATTCTTAGTTTGTTTTTCCTAATTTTTCCCTTCAAAGTTCTAAAAAGATTAAAACTGAAAAATCTGATTGAATCAAGTGAAAGATCCTTCTTAAAAATCTTCTGCAAAAAATGCTTGAAAACTAATGAGAGGCCAATCATAATTAAAACAAGTATAAAAATGGAAATTCCAAGAGGTTTGTCTTCCAGGAATGAACTTGCAAGAAGACCTAAAGAAAAACCAATGATGCTGAAAACAACTGCTTTCATGAGTGCGATAAGAATATTCCAAAAAGCATATTCTTTTACCGGGACATGACTTACTCCTGCGAGAGCAAGACCCGGAAAAGAAAGAAAAGGTGTCATCTTTATGAAAAAAAGTGTTCTTGGGAGGTGATTTTGAAAATGAGTTTCAAGCTTGTATAAAGACTTTATCTCTATCCATAAAAATTTTCCATAATCCCCGATTAACCTTTTTCTTCCAAAGTATCCTATTAAATAGAACAAAAAAGCCTGAAAAGATTCCGCAAGAAAAGACAACATTGCAACCATAAAAATATTGAAGTATCCAAGTGAAGCTGTAAAAGCCGCAACTGTTGTAATCACTGAACCCCCGACAATCATTAACAAAAAAACGAAGAGATACCCGCTGCCGTTTATAAAACTTAAGACACTTGTAAAGGAATTAAAATTCACCATTAAAAAGAATAAGTAAAATATATTTATTAAGGTTTTTGAAAAAAATTTGGGCGATAAAGAGTTAGAATTTTGATTTCAAAATCTTTTTTGAAATAAACTTACCAAGAAAGTACACAAAAGCAAGAATTATAACAAGAACTGCAATATACCCTCCTACATGCTTGTAAGCCTGAAGTATTGGTCCTGCTGCAGATCCCAAAAAATATCCAAGTGAAGCAAAAATAATCATATTGTGAACTCCGGAAATAAAACTGAAAAAAGCAAACTTTTTAGCCGGCACATGGCTTGCTCCTGCTAAGAGAATTGTCGGAACTGCCAATGGAGTCATTTTTGATAAGTATAGTGTTTTTCCAAAATGTTTTTTAAAATGATTTTCAAATTTGCCCATGTGCTCCGGTCTTATCTTAAAAAAACTCTTATTTTCCTGTATAAACTTCTTTCTTCCAAAACGGCCAAAAAAATAAACTGCCATGTCTCCAGTAAAGTCGCCAAGAAAAGATAAAACAAGAATAATCCAAATGTTGAAATATCCCAGAGAAGACGCAAAAGCCGCAGCAGTTGTTATTATCGGACCTTCAACAACCATAATGAGAAAGATGACAAAATATCCGTGGCTCAAAGCAAATAAAAATACATCATTAAATGAAGCTAAATCCACCATTTTAGTGGTAAATAATTTTGAGTTTATTAAATTAATGCAGGCATACCCCCTAAAACAAAGAATAAGCTTTTTAACCCCACTTAATCTTTTTATTATTATGCAAAAAAATTCGGTTGAGATTGCAAAAAAATCCCTTCGGGATTGCTATGAAAAAGAAGGAATTCTTGCCGGAAGAACGCATTACGCCTCATATTGGGCAAGAGATTCTTTGTATGCATCATGGGGAGCACTCAATATTGGAGATCTAAATATTGTTAAAAAAAACCTTGAAAATTTCCTTAAATATGAGAGGAATGGACAAATCCCTCTGAGAATTGGCTCCTCTTTTTTTGGACAAATGTTTCAGATGATTGGAATAAAACCCAGGTTTGGGGTCCAATATAAGGAAGATAAAGGATTTAATGAGGCAATTGATCCAAACCTTCTGTTTTTAATTACTCTTCAAAAATATTCTGAAAAATCCAAAGATTTTGAACTAGCAAGAAAAAATATTTCAAAATTGGGCAAGATTATCAAATGGGCTAAGAAATGGGAGAGGAATGGTTTAATTCACTCTGAAAATTATGCCCACTGGCAAGATTCCTTAAAGAAAAAAGGAGCCGTCTTGTATACGAATGTTCTTTACTATCAGTCTTTAAAGTTGACTGGTGAACTCCTGGGCAAACTTAATGTAAAAAATAGACTAAAAGAAAAGTCTGAAAAATTGAAAGAAAGAATAAATGAAAAATTTTGGAGTAGAGAACTTGGATATTACCTAGATTACTTCAATGAAAAGAAAGAATCAAAAGTTTTCTCTTCAGACGGAAACTTTTTCTCAATTATTTTTGGAATTGCGAACAAAAAACAGTCAGAGTCAATACTAAAAAAAGCGAAAGAATTTGGAATATCAAAAGATGTCCCTTCACACCCAAATTACCCCCGTTATGGGGGCCTTGAGGTGCACCCTCTGTTACATCTGCTCGGATTAAAAGACTATAACGATCATGGGATATGCTGGCCTTGGATAGGGGGATTACATTCAATGGCCTTGACAAAAACAGGAAAAAAAGAAGAAGCAGAAAAAATATTAAAAAGTCTATCAAGATATTTTGTTAAAGAGGGGGAAGTCTATGAAACTTATGAAATTACAGGCAAACCTCTAAACCGATTTTTTCAGAAATCGGAACATCCTTTTGCATGGGCTGCGGGATTTTATCTCTTAGCCAAAAATGAATTAAAAAAAATTTAAAACACAAAATGAAAATTGCAATATTCTCAGATTCATTTTTCCCTCTGGTTGATGGAGTGACGATCTCCATAAAAAATAACATGGAAATTCTTTCAAAAAAGAATAAAATATTTTTCTTTGTGCCTTCCGAAACATGCAAGCTAATTATCCCAAACTCTGGATACATCCGACTTAAAAGTTTCCACATAAAAAGCTACAAAGAGTATAAACTAAGAATCCCCTCTTTCGTAAGAGCTTACAAAGAGTTAAAGAAAATAAGACCCGACATCGTCCACATTCATAGTCCGTTTGGAATTGGCTGGGAGGGGTTAATCGCTGCAAGAAAATTAAAAATTCCGGTTATTATAACGGCTCATACTGTATTTCCTGAGGTAGCTTCAGAACTTGATTTGAAAGGATTTCAAAACTCAAAAACATTCCAAAAATTGACGTGGAAATACCTTTTTTATTTTTTTAATAAATGTGATGCCCTAATAACTCCTTCAGAAGCAATGAAAAAAGAACTTATCTTTAGAGGATTAAAGAAACAAATTTACCCGGTTAGTAACGGAATTGACGCAAATAAATTCACTTTTTCAAAAAGAAAAAAAAGAAAACCAACATTTATTTCTACTTCGAGACTCGTTGAATCAAAACATATTGATGTTCTTCTAAGAGCGTTTAATATTTTAAAAAAAGAAGGATCTGAAGGGAAGTTTCTTATTCTTGGAAAAGGACCTGAAGAAAAAAAGTTAAAAGAATATGCAATAAAAAATAATCTTCTGGGAGATGTTCAGTTTAAAGGATTTGTAAACCCGGAAAGGATGATAGGGGAGTACAAAAAAGCGGATATTTTTTTGACGGCTTCAACAATAGAAACTGAAGGGGTAACGACTCTTGAAGCAATGTCAACAGGACTTCCAGTGGTAGGCGTCAATTCAAGAGCAACGCCTGACCTCGTAGATAAAAAAACAGGATTTATCGCTCCCGTTGGAGACGAAGAAAAAATTGCAGAATACATGATTAAACTTGCAAAAGAGTATAACTTAAGGCAAAAAATGGGAAAGCATGCTTCAAAAATTGCAAAAAACTTCGAATTAAAAAAAATGAACAAAAAACTCTACGAAACTTACAAAAAAGTGATTATGGATTATAAAAAGAAAAATAATAAAAATGAGGTAGACTAAAAAAACAATGAATCTAACTATTGTTTCCGAAAACCTCATGGATGTTCCTTGGATATACTCCTGGAATAAAAGAATAAGGCAAACTGCAAGGGAAATATTAAAACTTAATCCAGACATTATTTCCTTCCAGGAAGCTGTTTTCAAAAAGACTAGAAGAACTTTAGAAAATGAATTAAAAGGATACACCATGTACAAGGGAGATGCATCAGAAATCCTTATTTTTTCAAAAATTCCAATTAAAGGGTACAAATACGAAAAATACAAAAAAAATGGGTACTGGTATCCTTTTTCCTGGTCAGACGCAATTGCTGGAAAAGGATTTCAACACATAAAGTTTGATTTTGGAAAAGAAAAAATAAACCTCCTTAACACCCACCTGATAGCTCCTTATACAAAATTCAAAAGCAAAGCAGAGTTCGAGGTGATTCTTAGCCAATTAGACCAATTAATTTCTTACTGCAAAAAATTAAAAGGAAAGCTTATCATTTGCGGAGATTTTAATTTTGGAACAAAAATGATGGAGAATACCCATGCAAGGAAAGACCTTTATAAAAGAATTAAAGATAAATTAAACATTCTAAATCCCCTTGAAAAAGAAAAGATAAATTACTTTAACTTCAGGGCTCCATTTGACAACAAATTTTTTCAGAAATTCCTTCCTCCTCTTGAAAGATATGTTCATGTCTTTCTTAAAGGATTTGAAAAAAAGAAAGTTTATCAAAAAAATGTTCTAACAGAAAAAATAGATGCAGGAAATAAAAAAGTATATCCTTCAAATCATCCTGGCATACTTACAAAAATAAATTTCTAAAATTTTTAAAAAGCATTATGAAAACTATAAAAATCGGCTTAATGAGGCATTTTAAAGTTATTTCACCAAAAAGAAAATTATTTCTGAACTCTAAAGAGTTTAATAATCAAATAAAGATATACGATTCCAAGGACATTCAAAAAATTGAATTTCCAAAAAAAGTTAAAGGCTGGGAAAAATGCATCTCTAGTGATTATAAAAGAGCAATTCAAACAGCAAAACTTGTTTATGGAGAAGAGTTCAAAAAATCAAAAGTGATTCGGGAAGTCCCAATAACCCCCGCATTTAACACTTCTCTTAAATTACCTTTTTTGTTCTGGGCTTTGGCAGGAAGATTTGCCTGGCTAATAAACCATAAATCTCAACCAGAGGGAGCAAAGAAAACAATCGAGAAAATTAAAAAATTTGTTTCTTTATTGCCAAAAAATGGTTCCATTCTTATAGTTTCACACGGATTTATTCTTCAATTAATTAGGCATGAATTAATAAAAACGGGGTTTAAAGGGGATTGGTTCCTTGGAGCTAAAAATGGAAAAATATACTCTTACAAAAAACAATCCCATTAGCTTTTTATACCAAAATCCCCTTAAATTAAAATGAAGAAAAAATCTTCAAAAAAAGGATGGCTCAATTACTTAATATATTTAATCTGGGCATTACTTTTATTCGCAGGAATTTATGACCTGTTTCACATTCCGGGAAGAGCAATATTCTGGTTTGGCGAGTTGATTATTGCAATGTTTATTTATTATAAATTAAAAGTCCCTGTTGGAATTTATTTTGGAATACTTATCCTATTTCTTATAAACCTTTTCGGAGAACTTTTCATTGGACTTTTTTATATAATCCCTCAGTTTGATAAAATAATCCATATTCTTTCTCCATTAATCGGATGTACCCTCTTTTATTTCTTATTTGAAAAGAAAATTAAAAACAAAAAAATGCTAATACTCTTCTCCGTAATACTTTTAATATCCTGGGGGGCCCTTTGGGAGATTGTAGAATACTTTTCAGATAAATATTTTCACACCCTATTAGTCGGAGTACACTTGGCAGGAATTGAAAACTTTAAACCCATACAGATAATGGAACCCCTTGAAGACACAATTTACGATATGTTCTATAGTTTAATAGGAACTGTCGTCTGGGCAATAATCGCTCTTTTTGTTACAAAGAATAAGAATAAACATTCACGGGTAAAAACAAAAAAACATTAAACATCCCCGGAAGTTTTCTTTGTTACCTTTTTAAGTGCTTTTTTAGGTTTATCCCCCTCTGGTTTTTCATCATGTTTCCCCCGAGCATTAATCTCAGGTTTTGCCCTTATACTTTTTTTACTTTTAATTTCATCAAGAAATTCAGACCCAATGATGGGGGAAAATAGGTGTACTTGTATTCTTCCTCTGCAAAAAGAAGTTCATACCTCTCGATTCTCTCAGGGAATAAATCTTTAAGAGCCTTTATTGAAGTGTGAATTTCAGAAGGATTTTTCACTGCAAAATAGATTATCAGATTGTAACTCCCTATCCCCCTTGCTGCCCATAAAACGGAGGGGTCACTTTTTACATAATTTGACAAATCTTTTATTGACTTTTCATCTAAAAAAGAAAAGGCTATGAGGGCAGAGTAAACCTGGTACCCGATAGCCTCATAATCAAAAACAGGGGCATATCCCGAGATATATCCATTGTGTTCAAGATTTCTTAACCTATAGCCTATTGCATCGGCGGAAAGGTTTGCCTTTGAAGAGATTTCATGCAAAGGCATTCTTGCATCGTTAGAGAGAGCATCTAAAATGATAAGGTCTTTCCTATCCAAATTCATTTTCTTTTCCGATTTTTCTCTCCCCCTGGTAAGGGGCTTTAAAACTAAATTTGGAAGTGCCCCAACTCTCAAACTTTGGGTTATATGGACTAATTCCCTTCTTAAAAGATTGCCCTCAAAAAGTTTAATAAAATCGATAAAAACTTCTTCAAACTTATAAACATCCTTAACTGCAATAGCAACTTCAAGGTCATACCCGATTATAACCAAGGTCATAACACTTTCATTCCCTGGAATCTCAACCGCATTAATCATAAACTCCCCCTCTCCAACAGAAGTTCTGTCTTCAAATGCTTCCCCGCAAGCGGGGTATTCTAATTCTAATAAATCTGCTGCAAAGGTGTTCACACATGGTCCCCCCACAACAATTTTATTTTTATTGAAAGAAATTTCTTCATTAACCTCATCATCAAAAATTATAGGGATTTCAAAGTTCGTCGCATTTGAATAAACGCTGTTGTTCCCGGTATTGGACAAATTAATAAGTTTCTCCTGTATTTTCACAGCAGCGGGCAAGTCTTCCTCGCTTCCAATTATAATAACAGTATTTGAATTTGCAAAAAAGCTAAATTTTTCTGCATTAACATTTCCTGGGAACAAAAACACTATTAAAATCCCAAACATAATAACTGCCAAAACTGTCCTTACGAAATTTATACCTATTCTCATAAAAAAATTTATAATAATTTTTTATATATACATGTGCGGTACTGTTTTAGACAACTGACAGAATGATTTAGACCACTGACAAAATTAAGAGTCCATCAATGCCCTGATTAACCTTTTTTCGGATTTTCTTGATTTTACCGGCTTACCTTTACCCTTAAGCGATTTTTTTCTGTTTATTTCAACTTCAGCCCATCTTTTTGGAACAGAACTCCCGTCCTCAAATGCATCTTTATTCCACTCCTTCAATACCCTTAGCACCTTCTTTTCCATGTTTTAATGAATGAAAATGAGATATAAAAGTTTACCGAAAAGCACTCGATTTGAAAAAACCTTAACGAAAAACATTTTGAAGAGCTTTATCAATATTTATATATCCAAATTTGCTGGATTTGTAATGGCAAAGAAAAGGTTAAGAAAAAACAAACAACAAGGGATGCGTAGACGTTTGTCTTCAGGCAAGAAACCAATGCCACCTCAAGAGAAAGAAGCCCGAAAAAAGAGAATTGAAGCTCAAAGAGAAGAAAACAAATTAAGGTTAGCTAAATTGCTTAAAAAAAATTAAATAAAGATAATTTTTGAAAATTACGCCCAGACCTTACTCGCACTCCGTGTAGTCAAAATATTTGTAACAATGACGACAGAAGATGCTCGGATTCAAAATCGGGTTCCCCTCATTCAATTTTCAGAGAAGTTCAACCTTTGGTTGAATTACGCCCCGGCCGAGATTCGAACTCGGGTTACTGCCGTTCTCTGAAGTCGAAGGTTTCCCTTGTTTTTCAGATTGTTAAGATCTTTATTGAAAGAAGGTTGCATTAAGATGCAAGACCTTGTTCTTTCGTCAAGATTAAAGTCACCTCTTTCATCTTCTTGAGAGGGCAGCGTACTTGGCCACTATACTATCGGGGCTAAATTTACTTTAATCACGATAAACTTATAAATGCCCTTATCGTGAATAAAAAATGAACGAGTGGCTTATTTTTAAAACTAACTCAAAGACCCCTGAATCTGAAACAGCTTACAATAGCTTAAGCAAAAAGAATAAGGATAAGTTTGAAGAGTGGTTCAAAGAAAAGAATAATCGTTCTGAAAAGAGAAAAGGAAATATAAGAAGGTCACTTATAAGATTTCTAACATTCATAAAGAAGGATTGGGATAAGATAACTTATGATGATTATGTCAATACGGCTTCGGCCTTAGATAAATCTTTCAAGGAAGAAAAAATAAGTTCATACCAGTTTAATGAAGATGTAACAAACATAAAGAATTTTTTAGAAGAATGTTTTGATGATTCAGAAAAAAGATTCAAAAGGTTTAAGCTTTTCAAACAAAAAAGAAAAGATGAAAGCAAGGCAATAAAACCGAATGACCTTTTAACAGACCTTGATATTGATAAGATGATGAAGGCAACTTCAGATATGAAAAAAATTAGTTTAGTTGCGGTCTTACATATTTCAGGAGCAAGACCTGAAGAACTTCTGAAATCAAGATATAATGATGTTGATTTTAATAAAAAACAAATTTATCTTTATTCAGGCAAGACAAAAAGAAGAAGAGCTGTTTATATTGGAGACACTATCTCCCACTTAACACGACTGAAAAAAGAAACAAATTCAAAAGAGGATGATTTAATTTTCCCGTCTGTTCGTGGTGGGATTATGACTATAATGGGATTAAATTTCTTATTGCAGGACTTGGGAAAGAAGGCAGGATTAAAAAAGAAAATCTGGAGCTACCTTTTCAGACATTCCCGTTTAAGTTTTCTAATCACAAAATTGTCTCCTAAAGTTTATGAAGAAGTTTCAGGACATTCTCTTGCTATGGGAATGAAAACCTATGCACACCTATCCCAAGATAAAATTATAAAAGAAATGAAAGAGAATGTATTTCAAGTTGAGGATATGACCCCTGGTGAAAAAAATAAGTTGGAAGATTTAGAAAAGAAGATGAAGGAATTCGAAGCAATAAAGAAATTCTTACCCTTGATGAAGAAAATTAATCAAATGACAGAAAGTCAAAAATTGAAAGTGATTCAGAAAAGCAAATAAAATTTATTATCCTTTTGAAATCTCTTTATAACTAAACCTTTCCCCTTCTTTTTTTAATTTTTTTTGAAGATTTTTCTCTGCTTCAATCCTTATTAAAATGTCCGAATACAAGCCTCCTGGTTGTACAGCATCATATCCTCCAAGCTTAAATATGAGTTCGAGTGTGCCTTCTGCTTCTTCCTCACTTAACTTCCTTTCTGCGTAATTTACTAAAAACTGTTGGTATAACCTCTGCCCCAACAAAGTCATATCTATTGATTCCAGAAACTCATTTGCCAATTCATACCCAACCTCAGAAGATTTTTTGAATTGGGACGAATTTAAATCCAAGAAATTAAAAATTATTACTTTCACAAAATTGTCCATGTGTTTTATGAAGTAATCTTGGTCGGTAAAATTACCTTTCTCGCCACTTAACCAAAATATTAAATCTCTGCATTTATACGCATAATTTTCAATTGTTTTTTTAATATAAATTGATAATTCTATCTGGCGTTCTTTTTCCAAATATTCAAAATATGGTTTTAATGTTGCTTGATATACTTCGGGGTCTTTTCCTGGTGAAGATTGTTTTCTTAATCTTTTTTTTAACCACCCTAATTCATAAAAGACAGAAACATAATCGGAGACGGCCCTATGAATTTTACTTTTTCCCCATACGTTTGAGATTCCTCTTTTTCTTCTTTCAAGAACCATTTCCTTCTTTTTATCATCGTAAAGATAGGGATAGACTTTTTTTGAAATTTCTAACTTTGTCCAATCCTTTAAAAATAATAGCATGTAAATTTCAGCCCCGCGAGGATAAACTCTCGGATTTAAAAGTTCAGTCCCTTTCTTTTTTAGGTCATCTTTGTTGCTTAGTGTCATTTTATTAATTATCTAACCCGGATTTATATAGTTAACAATATATAAACATTTTGTTTATAAATTAATAAAAATTTTATTAATGATAAAATTTATTAATAATAAAATGAAAAAGTAATTAGATAATTAATAGTCTAACCCTCTAACCCCAAGGATATTTAAGAGATTGTTAATGTATTGTTAACATGAGGAACATATTACTTCGTTTTGAGGAAGAAGATGAACTAATTTCAAAAATTGATGAAGTGGCAAAAAAACTTGGAAATACAAATTCTGGAATCACAAAATTAGCCTTATTTGAGTTTTGTAAAAAAATTTTGGAGAGTCAAAATGCAAATTGAAGACTCAGAATTCATTTTTGAATTTAAAAAATTAATGGAAAATCTTGAATCTCTCTTATCAGAGTCAACCCCACCTATAAGACTTAATGGGGTTGACACCCCCAATTACAAAATAAATGGAGTGAAGAAAATTGAAAACTAAAGAAATATCCTACAAATGCGCAGAGGTTATTGAAGTTGAAGCTTATGAGCCTCAGGATTCTATATGTTTAGTTTGTAGTTCTTCAATCCCTAAACGGAAGGGGGTAAAACTTTGTTTTGCTTGTTTTTTAAAATCTAAGGAGGTAATTAATGAATTCCAATCAGAATAATCCAAAATTTAGGACTACCATATACCTAACTGAATATGAGCGTGAGCTAATAAGTAAAAGTGGTTTAAACAATAAATTCTCAGAGTGGGTCCGACAAAAGATAAAGGAAGAATTTGGAGAATTTATTTTGGAAGAAAAGGAACAAGAGACTTTAAGAGATATCGAAATAACAAAGAGAGAAATCTTAAATGAAGAAACAAAATTAAAGCAACTTCAAGAACAACTTGATAAAATTATAAAAAAGAATGAACAAAATGAAGAACAAAGGAAAATATTATACGAATTTAATCTTAATGAGAAAGAAGCGCAGTTTTTTGAAAAAGTTCACATGCTGTACGGCACTTCCAAATTTAATGCTTTTGAAGATTTTAAAACAAACTTTAGAAAGATTGATTTTGAAGATTTTCTTAAGATTTTAAAGAAAATTGAAAAAAATAAGTAATATATAATATATTTATGTTATGTTATAATTTAGATGTTATGTTAATTAAAAAAGTTAATCCTTCTATTTTTTTTGGATAATGTCAGAATTTATATTTTTGGGGGACAGTTATAAATCATAAATAACATGGGGAATAATATAACAAAGGACTAAAAAGATGGTGATTGGCTATGGTTAATACTTTCGAGCTGTGGGAAAAAAAGGTGGAAGTCAAAACAAGTAATACTAAAAGATTGAGGGATTTAAAGCGTTAAAATGGTAAATTTAAAGGGAGATGATTGGTTCGTAAGGGGGTCGTTACGATAATGGATAGGGGTATAGAGGGCAAAAAGTTCGGTCTTAGGGTAAATGTTAGAATTCCCTTATTAAAAGAAGGTTTTAGAAGATGAAAAAAAGAGATAATAAAAAAGGGGTGGATAAAAACTAAAAAATATCCAGTCCGATTTATTTGGATTTTTTATTTTTCACTAGATACTAAACTTCCAACTCTTTTAATCCTTTCAAAATATCTTCTTCTAATTGGATAATTTTTTTCTTTTGTTGTGGGTAAATTCTTCTTTGTCATTTTCTTTGCTTAATATTGATTTGTTTAAGCAATCTCTTTTTAATCATCAAACTTATACCCATATAACTCAGGGTCATCTATCCAATGTTCCCTTTTTATATTTGATTTTCCCTCAAATGTGATTTTAATCTCTTTTTTATTACTATATTCCTTTGGTTTTACTTTTCCAATTTCATCCATAATTTTTTGTTTTTGTTCTTCAGACAGACTTGACATCCCAGCAATATTTTTTACACCAACGACTTCAGTATTTACAAAATTTAAATTTCCTTTTGCTTCTGTAGTGTCAATTATTCTTTCTCTTATTTCAAACTTTACTTTAAATTTATCTGCCTTTCTTGCAGAAAAATTATAGGTTATAATTCCTTTGCATAAAAGTTTTCCTCCTCTTTCCTTAAACTCCTTTATTTTCTTTCTTTCTTCTCTTTCTTTTTTATCCCTCTCCCTTAGATATTCGTCAATAGTTATTGATTCCTTTTTCTTTTCATTTGTTTCTTCATCTTTGAACAAATCATTTAACCAACTTTTAAATCCCATAAAAAGATAATAAAAACTAATTTAATAAACTTAACGAAATCTTCTTTTAGAAAAAGAAGCAAAATAAGAACCCCTCATTTTCTTTTTAGACATTTTCATTTTCCCTTTTTATTTTTGTAAAAGTAATAAGATACTCCAAAGAGTATGACAATGATTCCAATTAAAATCCAAGTGAATATTGAGATTCCTTCTGACTTCTTTTCTTCTTGGATATAAA
>JAUYLQ010000010.1 GCA_030699005.1 archaeon | reverse complement strand
AAAAGCAGGAGTTTTACATTGACTTTTTTGATACGGAATATCTTAAGAGGAGTTCATTTACTGATGGAAGACCTGAACATTTCCAGATTGGTTATGGGGATGTCGGAGGAGACAGAAATTCCGGCGGAGGGGATCCATATGAGGACGACAGTTACACTTATCAGGTGATTTCGAGCCCCGAGGATTTTGATGAACTCGTAAGAGATATTAAAAAGCATATTTCCAAGAAAAACGAATATGGCAATTTTTTCAAGGTGAAATATTCAAAAGAAGCAGCTAAGAAAATTTCTTCACTAGAGAAAAAGAATTTGGAAAATATTTTGAAAGAGCATAATAAGGTTTACCTTAAAATAAAAAAAGGGAGATACAATGAAAATAATTAAAATTGTTTCGGGCGAGGCATATAAGTCTGCTGAAGACTTTCTTAGTAAGTATATTTATTACTATGATGGGAAACTTAAACATTGCGGAGGAGAAACGGTTTATCAGAGGACAGATAAAAATGTCTTTGTTACTGCAAAAAAAGAGAATCTCGAATTTATAATTAATTCTAATGATGAAAAAGAGGAGTGTTTTTTGGAAAGGGTTTTGGGGATGGACTTTTCAGATAATGAAATAAGGAGAAAAATTAATCTTATTTTTTCGCCAATCTCAACAAAAGTACAGTATGGCGGTGAATTGGGGGGGCTTGATTAAGATGGACGATTATTATTCCTGCAATTCAAAGTGCAGGGCCAAGGATTTTGGTGAATGGAATCTTGAAAAATGCACTTGGTTCTTGATGGAAGGTCTTTTTAAAAAGGAGGAATTTCGAGATGGAAACTTTTGAATCTTACAAAAAGAATTTTGATAAAAGATTTTTTGACGTTCAGAAAGAGATAGATTTTTTTAATTTTCTTAAATCTTCTAACATCTCTGTTAACAAACTTAACGGAGAATTTGGAAGGGGATTTGAAATTTATTCTCCGGATTATGCACTAATGGAAGAGTTTAAATTTATCAAGACCGATTACAAAAAAAGCACTTTTGACCACGGATACGATGAACCTCTTGAAATTTCAAGCGAAGAATATTCCTTTAGGATAATATTCTTTTCAAATCCTAAGCCTTTTCCAGAAGCAACAATTTTTCTTGATGAAGAAGAGATGAAAAAAAAAGAAATGGAGGTCTTGTATCACTATTTCTGGAACAAAAGCAGAGGGGATTCATTTTCTTTTCCTAATGAATCTCAGGAAATTAATGATTTTTTTATCTCAAAAAAAATGAATGAGAATTTAGTTGAAAGGTTAGTTAGAGATGTTGAGTTAACAAGGGGGGTTTTATTTTAAGATGGAAAAAATGAAAGAGGAAAGTAATCTTGTCAAAATTGAAAATTATTTTGATGAAAAAAGTCAAAATTTTAGAAAAGCACGTGATGAACATAGCAAGGCCGAATTTTTAAGTTACTTTGCGGCCAATAATGGTCTTGAAATGCTTACCAATTTTGAAGAGTATTTTATTATAAGTCCAAGATTAAACCTCGCTGAAGATTTTCAAATAAAGAATGTTTCTTTTGGGATTGATAAAGATAGTGATTATTCTCGTGGGGAAAATTTCACTAATTTTTATTTTGATTTCTTCTTTAATGTTGAGCATTTGAATGAGAAAATTCCGATTTTTATACATCATAAAAATTTTTCTGAAGATGAGCATAAAGTAGCTTATTCAAGGGTTTTTGAAAGGGGGGAGATGGATTATAAAAAATATAATGGCCTTAGGTATAAAAAAGAAAGCATTATTCATCCTAAATCTATTGAAGAAATCTTGCTTATTCAGAAAGGAAGAGGATTAAATGAAGAACTTTCAAAGAAGTTGGAAGAATCGATTGTTAAATTTAGAAAAGAAAATCCTGCTTTTTCAGGAGAAAAGGAGAGGTATGCGAAAATACATTATAACCTTGGAGACCAAGGAACAGGATGGACTTCATGTGGTAATTGTGGTAAAACATTAGAAGATTATGGAAAAACTTGTCCCTTTTGTGAGAGTAATTTTGTGGGTTCAAGAGAATATTTAATTTAAAAGTCATTAATTCCCGTAATACCTTATGTCTTTTTCTGAAATGGATCTAAGATTTTCAATTTCAAGGTACAAGTTATTAAGCAATTTACTGGCTTCATAGATTTCGCCTTTTCTATAAAGATTTTCTGCTTTTTTCACCTCAGGAAATTCCTTTGGAGTCCCTTCCAATTTTAAAAAGTAGCACGCTTCAAAATATGACGCTTCGTCAAGGATTAGATTCTTATTTTCATTCCCATTCTCATTTTTATTTCTTTTGATTGTAAAGTTATTTTCATCTCTTTTAATCATGAAATGGCAGGAAGGCATCATTCTTGTGAAGATATCCTCCAGTTTTTTAATCGATAAGTCATAAACCATGACTTTTTTTTGAATTCTTTTCTTTATATTTCTTTCTATTTATTTACATCTTGCCGTCGATGTTCCATAAAATGTCCCCCCATTTAATGTAACTCTTTGTTTAAAGAATAGGTTACAAAATGTTTATAAGGAAGGGGTTGTCATAAACTATATATTAAACTATACAGTTCCGAAAATGGAAGATAACTTTGACATCTTTTTCAGACGGAAACCAGCATTAATGCTTGTTTCTTTGAAGAAGAACACGCGGATGAGGTATGGTAGTGTCTTGGCTAAAGAAGTGGACTGCACTTACAGCCATGCGGTAAAAATACTGCAAACACTTGAAGCCCTAAGGCTTGTTGAGTTTGATAAAAAAGGAAGAATCAAACTCATTAAGTTGACCCCAAAGGGAAAACAAGTTGCAGATGCGATTGAGAACATTCAGGTTCTAATCAAATAAACCGGATAGAGGTGATACGCTATCCGAAACCAGAGAAAGCAGGTTAGATGTTGGTGTGCTATTTTTTTAGATTTATTTATTTCTAACTAACTTTTCTCCCAATTCTCTCAGAAAAACCGCATTTTCCGCATTTTAGAAAAATTAAGTTATCTTCATCAGAGTATTTTATTCCCATGTCTATTATTTGTGCTTTTTCGTATCCGCATTTTCTGCATAAGTGTTTATAGCTTGCATAAATGTTTTCTTCAGACTTAGCCCCTTCTCCTTTTTTTGGATGTCTTTTTATTTTTTCACTTGAGATTAAGTTTCTTTTATTTTTATGCTTCAATCCGCAATTTCGGCACTCAATAAAATCTTGGTCAGAATTTGTGGGGGGCAGGATGTTTTTGCATCCTTTGCAAAAACTAATTCCCATATTTATTCAATTTAATCGAGGTATAAAAGTCTTTTCATAATGGAGGTTATTGGATACTTTTATTAAGAATTTTTTCTTTGATTTCCCATGCCAGAATATAAAGGAATAAAATTTCCCCCATTAACTCCCGAAGAAATTGAAGAAAGGCACTTAGAAGCAGAGGAAGAAATGAAGGAAGTTTTGAAGTGGGAGAAAGAGGAAGAAGATCGATTGGTTAATGGAAAGACCCCCCAGGCTAAGAGTGCCGCAAAAAGAGCTCTTCCCAAAGTTAAGAGAAGAATTGATACTGTAAATGGGAATTTATTGTATTGGAAACTTCGTAAAGAAGGGAAATCTCACTTTTATGCAGGTATTGAGCGGGCAGAATATTGGGATTCTTTGAAAAATAAAGAAAGTACCAAAAAGGCTTATTGAGAATATTTTTAAATAGTTCCATTTTTTAGGTTTTGTACGGGAGGCTTTGTAGCTCGGACTCGCAAGCCCGATTGCTAATGGCCATTCATATTGCACAGATTTTGTGCAATCAAACATTGCTCGGTCTGGTTAACCATCCTGAGCAAAACAAGAATAAAGGCTCTGTAGCTCAGTCTGGTTAGAGCACTGGACTCTTAGCGAGAGTGGACTTAAGTCCTCTCAACCGCTCTATCTTCCCTTAGATAGACTCGAGAGTAATCCAGGTGTCGAGGGTTCAAATCCCTTCAGGGCCATTTTTAAAAATGAATGAAAGAATAGACAAAATAATTGGTTTCTTGAAAGAGATTGATAAGTTTAAAGAGGTTGAAAGGGAAATTTTTTTGAAGAACCGAAGAGAGAGCGATGCAGAACATGCCTGGCACTTAGCAATGTTTGTTTTTCTTTTTGAAAAGGATTTGCCAAAAGATTTGGATTTAATAAAAATGTTTAAGTTAGTTTTGATGCATGACCTGGTGGAGATTTATGCAGGAGATACTTTTATCTTTGACAAAGAGGGCAATAAAACAAAAAAGGAAAGAGAAAAAAGGGCAGCCGAAAAGCTTTTTTCAAAGTTACCCTCTGACTTAGAGGCAGATTTTCATAATTTGTTCCAGGAGTGGGAGGATGCAATAACAAAAGAATCAAAAATTTGCCATTCTTTTGATAAAGCCCAACCCATGATTCAAAATATTCTGTCCGATGGTAAGACTTGGAAGAAACATGGTGTGACTTATGAGGGTGTTGATGAGGTTAGTAAGAGGTTTTTTGAAGATAACGGACTAATGAGAACGGTCTATGAGAAAGTGATGAAAGAGATTAGGAGTATTGTTTAAGATTTCTTTTCGGAAAATTTTCCATTTCTAGCAATAAATTCGTAACCTTCTTTTAAGTCTTCTTCAGTTAAATTTCCTAAAAATTCTTCATAGTTTGGGAGGCTCCTATATTCAATTAACTGCCCTTCTTTTTCTGCAGCTCTAATCCCCCATTCCATTCCTTTCGAAATTCCTCTATCTTGATATACTGCTCTCTTTTTTGCAATTTTTCCCCAGGCAACTCCTGCATTTATTCCAAGCATCCTCTCTTCTTCAATTTTATCATCCAAGACTCCATCTTGTGTGTAGAGTAAATGTGAAGCAAAAGGAAATTCCCCTTTTAATAAAGAATCGTGAACACAGGCTCTTGCGTAAAGAATATTTATTGCAGTTTCTTCATAATTTTCCCCTCTGAATGGAGATTCAATTATCACCAATTTTTCAAGTTCCTTGGACATCTAAAAACTTGCAAAAAATAGTTAATAAAGATTACTGAGATTTTTTATCTGTAATCTCTTTTTGTGTAACCGCACTTTGTGCATTTGAAGAATTTTGTTGGTGACTCATCACTTGAACGGGTTTGAACCATCCAAAAGTATGCTTTGTCATTTCCGCACTTTAAGCAGGTTTCATTTACTATTGGTTCTGTTTTAAAATCTTTTTTTAATACGGCAACTTCGGAATGTTCCTCAATTTTTTCTTTTGTGGAAAGTTTTAATGCACCTTTTTTTGTATATCTGCACCTAGGGCAAGAGCTATTCTTCACTTTTATTACTAAGACTGAACCACACTTAGGGCAAAATTCCATAAGTGTCTAAATGATAAATCCATTTATATAATTTATGCTCTATTCTTTTCCCATTTTGGTAAAATTTATAACTTTTAATTTACTTATTTTGATATGATTTTGAGGGATTTTGAGCTTAATCCAATTGAGAGCCCAAATGATGGGGTGATTCTTTCTTGCGAAGACTTTTTTAATTTTAATTCCATTTATCTGGCTTGGAAGTTTGAGCTTCCTGCAGAAGAAGTTCCGAGTTATTTTTTGAGGTTTCTTGATGAAAAGAGGCAAGGAAAGCCTGAAAAAGTTATAGATTCAATGGCGGATCCCATAAATTTTTATCAAATTCTTTCTAAAAAGTACGCTTCCTCGGCTATTGTTCATTATGAACTTGTAAACAGAGAGGAAATCTCCTTTGCTTATGACGGGAAAATCATTCTCTTTCGTGACACATTTGGACCGGATTTTCATTTAACAGCTGCAAAAAATGATGATGACTCTGCTCATCGTTTTTTGAAGTATCAGGATGAATATTATAAAATTCTTTTAAGAAATTAATTCTCAATGCAAAATCCTTTTTCCTGAGGGGATTTCATTCCTTCAAAGAAAATAAGTTTTATCCACCCAACATAAGGGAGGATGTTTGCTTTTGGCTCACCCACAATTTGATTTTCCTTTATTCTCTTTTCAACTTCAAGTTGCCCGTTATTGTTGTCCCCTTCTGTAGAAAAAATGAATTCGTCCCCTTCTTGGGATATTTTGATTACTCTGTGGATTATGGGGTTTCCTCTTCCAGCGTCAAAAATAATGATGTCCCCTACTTTTACTTTTTCAGGCTTAGTTCCAGTCACAAAAAGAATGTCCCCCTTATTTACCCCGTTTTTGAATGGAAAGGCCAAGAAGCTTTCTTTAGTAATATTTTGCAAAAAGTATTTCCCTTCATGGTTTTCCCACCACATGTCAAAGTTTGAAAGAATGTTTCCATCATGGTACATTGAACAGGACTCAACTATTACGAGGGGAAGAGAAGTTCCAGTTGCAAGTGAAAGAAGAGGGAAGAAAACCCCCCTAATTACAATTAGAAGGAAAACAAGTGAAATAATCCATCCCTTAAAAGAATCATCTTTCCACACTATAAACCAGAATTTTTTCCAAAAATTCTTCCATTTCTCTTTACTCATTATTTAATGAGGGGATTTTGTTTTATAACTATTTTGTTTTTAGCAAGATAAATCATATAAGTTTTTAAATCACAAAGATGTTAATTTTTTATGGCAAAAATTGACAATGAAATTTTAAAGCGGGCAGTTATTGCAGGAGCTTCTGCAGCCTTGAAAGTGCAAAGAAAAAGGGCAAACTTATCTGAAGAAAATGTTTTAGGAGAGGTTATTTCAGGTGTTGATTCAATTTTGGATAAAATGGATAGAGAGTGAGAACAGTAAACAATCAATAATCCGTAAAGTTTTTAAATAGATGTATACTCCTTGTGTATACAATGCAAGATATATTTGAACACACTATCCTCTGTAAGAAATGCGGGAAAGTAATGAAAAAAGCAGTAGTTCTCAGAAATGGGTTTAATTTAAGGGCACTTGTTTGTCCTTTGGAACACGATAAAATAATCCATCCTGAAGATGAAGAAGAGTACCGAAAGTTTAAAGAGCTTCGTCAGAAAGAATTTAAAGTAAAAATGAGAATTGTCGGAAATAGCTATGCTGTGTCAATTCCAAAAGAAATTGTTTCATTTATGCAGGAACAGGAAAAACTGATGAATGACATGGTTAGGCTTTGCTTTGAAGAATCCGGAAGATTAAGTTTAACCTTTGATAAATTAATCGATAACGAAATCAAGGAGAAAATTGAAGATGGAAACGAATAAAATAAACTTAAGAAAAATGAGGAAAGGGGAGTTAAAAAATATTTTTTTCAAAAGTAAAAACGGAGAAGAAGACTAATGGCAAAAGAAAAAGAATCTAAAAAAGAACTGAAATTGAAGGTCGTTGAAGCACTTCAGGATGATGCTTACAAGGGAATTGCAAGGCTTGACCTTGACTTAATGAGAGACATTGGCGTAAAGAGAGGGGATGCAATTTTAATTGGAAAAAATAAATCAACAATTGCGATTGCTGACAGAGCTTATCCGGCTGATATCGGTGAAGGAATAATCCGAATTGACGGGATTTTAAGGAAAAATGCAGGAGTCTCCATTGGGGACGAAGTATATGTCAAAAAAGCTGAAGTGAAAGAGGCAAAAAAAATAACAATCGCACCTTCGCAAAAAGGCATAATGGTGCAGGGAGATCCAGAAGGCCTTAGAAGAGGTCTCTTAGGAAGAACTGTCGTGAAAGGAGATGTGGTTGTTTTAGGGGGGGTTCAGAGAAGAAGAGATTTGATGAACGAAGAGATGGGAGATTTAAATGATATTTTTGGAAACCTTGGAGACATTCTTGGAGGAATGGGTTTTGGAAACCTTGGAGGAGGAGTTTCCCAGATAAAATTTGTTGTTGTTTCTACTAACCCAAATTGCCCGGTTATAATTACGGAAAACACCGAAGTAATTTTGAATCCGAAAGCAGTTGAAATCTCTGAAGAAAGAATTCCGACTATAAATTATGAAGACATTGGAGGGTTAACTGAAGAAATAAAAAAGATAAGAGAGATGGTCGAAATTCCATTGAAACACCCTGAAATTTTTGAAAAGCTTGGAGTTACTCCCCCAAAAGGAGTTTTACTTCATGGTCCTCCGGGAACAGGTAAAACACTTCTTGCTAAAGCTGTTGCAACCGAAACCGATTCACATTTTATTTTGTTAAATGGCCCCGAAATTATGAGCAAATTTTATGGGGAATCTGAAAAAAAGATTAGAAATATTTTTGAAGAAGCGGAAAAAAACGCCCCTTCAATAATTTTTATTGATGAGATTGATGCTATC
>JAUYLQ010000009.1 GCA_030699005.1 archaeon | reverse complement strand
CAATATTCTTTAGTAAGCTTTCTTTGCTTCTCCAGACTTGATTGCTTTCTCAGCATTATCTTTTGACATCATTGCAGACATCTTTGTTCCGCATGAAGCGCAAGTCCCTTGAGCCATGTATCCGCCTCTTGCATTTTGCTTGATGGATACTCCTTTCATTTCCCTGCCTTTCACTTTACATTTAACACAATATCCTTGTAACATTTTTTTGACCTCCTTATCCTTCTATTTGAATTAAGTATTTTAGACAATTTGTTTTTTTAAAGCTTCTGGCACTTAATTTTAGTCGTAATTTTTCATATTTTTGAATTAATCGGGTGTTTTGCTCCGCATGCAAGACAGTGAAGCATGGTAAATTTTCCTTCTTTTATTATCTCTGTGTCCGGTTTTTTGCATTCTTTGCATAGAACAAACTCATGGACATACTGTTCCATTTTAGGGTTTATTTTTTTACTTGGAACTTTCATGTTTAAAATTAATCTGTCTCCCTGGATTGTTCCTTTTGCTGCAAGTTCTTTTGTTAAGAACTTTAAGAGATGTTCCGGATCCCGTCTTAGGTGTGATGCTATATAAAAAAAATTTGTTAGGATAGTTCTTTTCCCTTCAAACCGGCCTTCGATTTTGGGTATTTCAAACCTTTCCCCTGTTCCTTCTATAATTTTTACTTTTGAATAAGCTTCATTTAAGAGTTGTTCGTATGATTCCATTTTTTTAGGTATTGAGGCAGGTTTATAAAATCTTTTGTCTTCTTTTTTTTATGAATTTAAAGGAGATTGTTCTTGGAATTGCAATTCTTGTTTTGACAATCTTTGTCACAACTTATGGAGTAAATATGATTTTTTCAGAACCCCAGTATGAAAGTATTTGTTCACCCACACTCTGGGAAGTTGAGGCTTTGAATGAAACATCTTGTTTTGAAATGGGGGGCAAGTGGATAGACCAAAACATCGAGTGCATTAAGGCACCTTGTCCTCAAGGTTATTGTGACAAAGAATTTAGTTGCAGAGGGTCTTATGAACTTCAGATTGAAAGGTATCACATGAATGTATTTTTAGTGGCAGTTCCTCTTGGGGTTCTTTTAATTCTGTTTGGAGCCTATTTTCTTAATTTGGAGGCTGTAGGTGTCGGGATAATGGCGGGAGGCGTTGGGACTGTTCTTAGGGGTGTTGGGAGCTACTGGAGGTACTCTGAAGACTGGATAAGATTTTTGATTTCTCTTGCAGGGCTTTTAATAATAATCTATTTTGGGTATAAATTCAGGGAAAGAATTGGTTCTAAAGGTTCAAAGGATTCCAAAAGGAAGAAGGGTAAGAATAAAAAATAAGATTTTCTCGACACTTCAAGATAAATTTAACCCAAGTATCTTAATCTTCCGGGTCTTGGTTCAAAAATTATTCCTTCTTCAAGAAGTCTCTTTACTTCCCCATTAATTGTTTCTGAGGAAATCTCCCTAAATTCAAGGATTATTTTTTCAGTATCTACTCCCCCGTCACTTTCTGAAACTTTTATTTTTTCCAAGATTTTGTCTTTTATGGCTTTAACTTCATTTTTGTCTTTAACGGGTTTTGTTATCTCTTTTTTTTTCTTTTCGAGTTCAAGTTTTCTGACCAAAAGATATTTTGGGTCTCTTTTTGAGATTATCTCGGGCTGAAGGTAAGTTTCATTATTCCAGCTTCTTACAATCCCAATTACTGCAACAGTCTGCCCTTGCTCAACTTTTTTGAATTTTTCAGCATCTTCTTCTCCAAAAGACTTAAGTTTTATCTGACCCGATCCATCATCAAGAGTAAAAAACAAATATTTTTTCTCTCCTTCACTTTCATATTTATCTACAATGTTTCCGATAATGTTCACCCTTGAAATTTTCTTATTCCCTAACTCCATATAGATAAACTTTTCATTGTCAAAAATGGGTTTTCCAAGAAGTATGTCTCCAATTCTCATCTTGTATGCAACATTTCTTTTGAATTGGTCTGTCATTCTGGTAAAAATAAAAAACGGTTTTTAAATATTTATGTGGATGGGAGAGTAGTTAGGGGAAATTTTGCTTTTTCTCGGAAATCCCCGTTTTATATTGTTCATCCAGTGCATTAATTACACTCTTATGGAAGGCGATTATTTTATAATCATTCACTTCAATTAATTTGCTTATTCCCCCGTCAACTTTTACTTGCTTTATAGAACCCATTTTTATTTTTATTGGAGAATACATATTGAAACTTTCTCCCATAAATTCTTTTGCAATCTCATATTTTTCTGTGTCAAAGTTAATTATTGAACTTGCAAAGTAATACTTTCCCAGTTCATTTTCCAGGCTTCTGTTATAATTAATTATCTTGTTTGATATTTTGTTCTCTCCCATTTTGGATAAAGTGTCTGCAATTAAAAAGTTGGTCAAATATGCTTCTGTTGCACAAGGAAGAATCTCACTTTCGATATTTTCCATAAAGTTCAGGACTTCTTCGAAACTCATTGTTTTATCAAGTGTTGTTATTCGGGCATTTTCCATTCTCTAAACCTTCTGGACAAATCCAAGCCGAGGCTTGAAAATTGTTCCTTCTTTAGCTAGTTTTTCTATTGCATCTTCAATTTCTTCAGGGTTCATTTTTCCTTCAAGTTTTCCTTCAATTTTTTCGATTGGAACTTGCTCTCCAAATTCTTTGGACAATTCATGGATAGTATCCCTTACAAGAAAAATTTTGTTTCTCTGGCTTGATTTCATTTTCCCCGAAATTTTATCTATGTCAATTTCACCCGTTTCTTCATCAAACCCAACCTGCTCCAGGTAATATTTTATAAGGTTTATTGCAACTACTGCATCTTTTTCTTCAACTTTTTCAGACATTCTAAGTTTTGCTGCTGCTTCGGCCATTCTTATAAGTGAATTAAGCTGCCTTGCTGAAATTGGTATTGTTCTCATTTCTTGCCCTTCTATCATTGGTCTGTTTCGAAGACCCACATAAAATTCTTTCATTTTTTTTACTGCTTCATTTGTTAACTTTGGCTGAATTCTTTGCCTTGCATATGCAATATACTTTCTGAATAAATCTTTTTCTATAAACATTGTTTTTGCCTCTTTTTGGTGTTCTTCCAAGATATGGTCTGCAACTTTTGTGTCATTTTTTAAATTTGGAATGTCCCGCATTGTAAAAATCATGTCAAACCTGTTAATTAATGCAGGAGGCAAGTTTATTTGCTGTGGAATTCCTTGTGTTGGGTCAAACCTTCCAAACTTTGGGTTTGCTGCTGCAAGAACTGAAGTTTGTGCTCTTAAGGTTGCCTGAATATTTGCTTTAGAAATTGTGACTGTCTGCTGTTCAAGTGCTTCATGCATCGCGGACTGGTCGGTTGGGTCCATTTTTTCAAGTTCATCAATTGCAACCAGGCCTTTATTTGCAAGAACCATTGCTCCGGCTTCAAGAGACCATCCTTTTAGGTATTCATCTCTGACAACACTAGCCGTTAAACCAGCTCCAGATGCAGATTTTCCGACAACGTATCTTCCTTTTGGAGAAATGTTTGCCATAAAATTAAGGACAACAGATTTTGCAACTCCGGGGTCTCCAATCATCATTATATGAATATCTCCTCTTGTTTTTTGCCCATCTGTCTTTTGTTTTTGAACTCCCCCAAAAAGCTGTAAGAGAAGAGATTCTTTTATTTCCTTATATCCCCAGACACTTGGTGCAACACTTTCTCTTAACTTCATTAAAACTTCGGGGTCTGCCGCCAATTCTTGTATTTGCTGCTCATCTTCTTCATTTATGTCCAGTTCTTCAAAAGTTTCTTCCATGGGAATTATATTATTCACTTCAAGTGCAAGTTCAAAACGTGTTGATGTCCCCCCTGTTGACAACGGAACAGGAACTTCTTTTAAAATTCCAATAACTCTTACTCTTGCCCCAGGGGTTGTCCTCTCTTCCATTTTAGGGTCAACTAGATCCTCTTTTACAAAAACATTAATTCTTTTTGGTTGCTCCCCCCCTTGAAGCATGTCCGGTGCTTCTTCAATGATAAGTCTCTGGGTATCGACCATCTCTTTTGATATCAATTTAAATCCCCCTCTTCTACCACAGGAACAACGACTTGGCTCTCTAAATTTTTTTTCTATTTGAAGAACTGAGATTATTGTTCCACAACTTGGACATTCAAATTTAGCATTTACCACCTGAGGTCTGACATCAGAAGACTGGCGAATTATCCCCTCAATCATTATCAATTCATTCAAATGCCTTGACCGGATGTCCCTTATAAGAATTTCATCTGACTTTTGCAAATTGAAGAGCCTGACCCTCACATTTTCAATTAATCCCATTTCTTCAATTGCGATTTCAAGTATTCTAAGAGCTTCTTCAGGATTTTTTATAATTTCTTCAGAAAGCATTGGTGACTCTTCAGCTATTTCAAGGTAATCTATAAAAACAACATTGTTTTCATCTCTTAAAGAGGATTTTAGCTTCTTTTTATATGAGTCGATGAAACGCTTTGATTCTAAAATAAGTTCTTCCTGTTTTCCTGTTTGTTCGGGCTTTTTGACCTCAAACGTCCCCTCTTCCTCCGGCTCTTTTGTAAAATCAACCTCATCCATTAAAAAAGAATATGCCTCTTATTTATAAAAATAGTTGTAAATTTTAGAGTGGTTTTAGAAGAGCTGGATTTTTTGGATTACTTTTTATACTCTTTCAAAATATGTTTTATATTTTTCAAAAGCTGGTTCATAGAGTCTTCAAGCTGCTGTTTGTTCTTTGTTCCGGTACAGACAAGTTTTCCGTTTGAGAATAATAAGAATGTGGCATTTGAGTCTTCAAGCTTGTAAACAAGTCCCGGAAACTGCTCGGGTTCGTATTCTGTGTTCTCCATTTCGAGCGCGAGGTAATTTAGGTTAAGCTGCAAGTTTATTGTTCCTGATGCAACAATATTTTGAACAGTTATCTTTGGTTTTATTGTTATTTTAACATTCACTTTTTTCAATTGCCTTATCACTTCATCAATAACTTTCCTTACCTGAGCAAGGGATTTTGTTCCCGTGCAAACCAAATTTCCTGAGGAGAAAACTAAAACTGCAGATTTTGGCTCTTTTATTCTTAGGACTAATCCCGGGAAAGTTTCAGGATTATATTCGGTGTTTGGCTGAGTTCTTGCAAGTTTTGTTAAAGGAACAGGCTTTTCAAGAGAAGTTGTTGCAACAATATTTTGAATTTTATATTCAGAATCATTTTTTGATTTCGAAGAAGTAGCACTTTTCTTTGCAACCATCCTTTTTAAAGAAAAATGGGGTTTATAAAGGTTTAGAGGAGAATGAGGAGAATCGGTTTATATACCCAATTAATTCGCTCCCTTTAAGTTCGACTGTTTGGGGTCCTGAGCGAATATAAAAATATTCATTTTCTCCATCCTTTAAAAATACTGGCTTGCCTGATTTTTTGCATTCAACTCTTAAAACATAATGGTTTTTTATACGGATTAATTCAGGGTTAATTAAATCGAGATATTTTTTCCCTATATTTTGTTTAATCAAGTTTATTAAGTGAAGCTGAAATTTATCATTATTTTCAAAATAATCTTTTTTAATTCCTAAAATTTTTTTGCTGTCAGTAACTCCCACAAAAAGTGTTCCGCCTTTTGTATTCAAAAATGCACAGATGGTTTTAAGAACCGACTGCTCTATTTTTTTATCTATTTGATTAGTATGCAAGTTTGTTCTAAGTGTAGATTTAAATTCTTTTATTTCATTTTCTCCATCTTTTATCTCTTCCATTACTTCATTTGGGAATTTATTTGCAGGAAAAACGTTTTTATTCAGGATTGTAAATTTTTTAATAATTCCTGACAAAAGGGAAAATATTGTTTTCATGTAAATTAATCCTGTAACTGAAGCGATTGATGCTCCCAAAAAAACATACGTTAGGTTCATCATGGTAAAAGAGTAAATTCCTTCATTTATTCCCTGCCCCAAAATTAATTTTAGGTAATATTTTAGTAATTCAATAATTGCTCCGAAGGAGATTGCAAAAATAAATGAGAAGAATGTAACTAAAAAAACATTTCTTTTGATTTGGTTTGAAGAGTATAAGATAAATAATATAAAAAGCGCGATAAACCCAGTACTTATTCCGAATATAAGGGGTGAGAGAAATTCGTAAAGCCTACCCAAAATAAGGTTTATTACTATAAAAATCAAAAGTGCAATTTCAAACTGCTTCGGGAAAATTATTTTGTAAGAACTTTTTATTATTTGAGGGGCGTACAAAAGTATAAGCAAAAAAAGGTTTGCTGACATGATATGCCATAGTGAAAAGTAGATGGAGTTTATTATTGAAAGAACTAAGATAAGTTTTATTGAAATGGATAGGTAGCTCCTTGTTTCCATGATTTTACTAATGTCTTACGAGTTTATAATTTTTTATAGGTGCTTTTTTAGAATAATAATCCATTTAAAGAATTAAATTTTTGAAAACTGATGAAATATGGGGTATTAAGCTACCTTCCTGTTAATGAGAATGTTTTGATGTTAAAAAAAAGTGAAAGAAAGGAGGACCCGAATTCAGGTTTTTACGCCCTGCCGGGAGGAAAACTCGAACCGTATGAGAAAAACTGTAAAGAGGGAAGGCTTTCTGCTGCTGTGAGGGAAACTCGGGAAGAAACTGGTTTAACTCTTATTAAACCCAAATTGATTGGAACAATTCTTTTTGACAATTTTGAAAGAGAGTTCAAGGAATGGAAGAAACATGACAATTATCATGTTTCTATTTTTTATGCAAATGAATACTCTGGAACTTTGCTCGATGAAACTGAAGAAGGAAAGCCTCTTTGGGTTCAAAGAAAGGATATTCCATCTCTTAGAATGAATTCCGGAGATAAGAAGATGTATGAATGGATTTTTGACGGAAGAAGTTTTTCAGGAGTGATTTATCACAAAGGAAAAGAACTAGATTTGGAGAAAACTTGGGTTGACTTTTTTTAATAAAAATTTTATCCAAAAAGTTTAAATACTACTTAAGACTACTTAATACTACCATGGAAAATGTGAGTTTGAAGCTTGAGCAAAATTTTTTGTCAGCTATAGAGAAAATTATGAAAAGGCATAATTATATGACAAAAGCAGAATTTATAAGGGAAGCTCTTAGGGATAAAATAAGGGTACTTGAGGAAAGGGAGATTCTTCAAGATAAGGAAATGATGTCCCAAATAAGAGCTAGTGAAAGAAACATAAAAAAGGGAAAGACTAAAGAATTTAAGTATTAGTATATTTTATGCGTCCCAATTGCTTCGATTATAATCTGTTTGTTTTTTTCGTTTATCGTGTAAATTGCTCTTATGTTAGAACCAAGCCAGCAAGCTAGTTTCCCTTTTAATTTCCCCTGAAGGGGATGGGCACCAAGAAATTTTCTCGGATTTTCCTTTAATTTATCTAATTTAGTATTTATTCCCTCTCTTGATTTAAGATATTCTTTCAAGATTTTTTCTGTTTTTGAATTTGCTGTGAAAATTTTGTACATTTTTGATTTTCAACCATACTTGTAATTTTTTTCTCTTTGTACGACGAAATCTTTTTCAATTTCATCCAATGTCGCAATTTCCGAAAGTGGCTTGTCGGGTCTAAGGGCGGTTATTCTCGGGAATCTAAGGGCCCAACCTGAAGCATAATTTGGAGATTTCTGGATATCCTGATAATGGACGGTCACGATAATTTTGGGTTTTACTTTAATGTCTTTACCTTTTTCTTCAATAATTATTGGAACCATAAGTTTTGTTAATTCATCAAAAGTCACTTTATTTTCATCATTTATTTTCTCCCCAATTCCTGTTCCAACTTTTCCTATTTCAAGGTACTTTCCATTTTTTTTACATGAAAGAATGAAAGATGAAATCCAGCCCGACCTTTTTCCCGTACCCCATTCTCCTCCAGTTATAACAAGGTCCAGCTCATTTTCTTCGGGTTTTAGTTTTAGCATGTTTCCAACTCTCCTTCCGGGTTTGTAATGGGCATCAAGGTTTTTTAGCATTATTCCTTCCTGGTTGTTTTCAAGAGCTTCTTTGTAAAATTCTTTTACTTCCTTTTCATTATTCGTTATTTTCATTTTTGAAGAAATTAATTTGTAAGGATGTTCTTTAATTATTTCCCTTATAAGTTCTGCTCTTTTCTTAAAAGGAGTCTCAAGTTTAGGTTTTCCATTGTAAAAAAGAATATCAAAAACATTAACCTCTACGGGGAGTTTTTCTGAAAGTTCGTGTATATCATACTTTCTTTTTATCCTCTGACTTAT
>JAUYLQ010000043.1 GCA_030699005.1 archaeon | reverse complement strand
GAAGTCGGAATTGAGGCTGAAGACTGCCACTCACGTTACAGCCTCGAATATCTTCAAAAATTCACAAAAGCCGGAAGGCAATTTGAAAAAACGCTCCTAAAATTTGCAGAAGACCATCCTTTAAGAATTGATTTTATTTCTGAACATTTGAAATTAAGTTTCTTACTCGCTCCAAGGGTTGAGACCGAGGACTAAAACGAGAAGTTTCTAAACTAATTCAATAACGAGTTTCGGTCCGAGTAGAGGATTAAAGCGAAGACTTGAACTTTCTCGAGTTGAGGATTGAAATAACTTCTTAAAATATTCTTTTATTAATTGAAATATTTATAAACGTGAAAAACCTTAAAAAAAGAATGAAAGAGGTGAGGGGGGAAAGTAAAAAAGGTCAGGTTACTGTCTTTGTTATAATTGCTCTTCTTATCATAGTTTTTGGGGTTTTAATTTATATTTTTTATCCGGGATTAAATTCAACAGTTACAGGAATTGAAGAAAATCCAAAACTTTATCTTCAAGATTGCGTCGAAGATGTTTTAAGCGAAAATGTTGAAACAATAAGTTCTCAGGGAGGGAGTATGGAACCTGATTCAAGTTTTATATATAACGGAGTGCCAATAGAATATCTTTGCTACTCCAGTGACCCTTATGCCCCCTGCACCCCCCAAAGAGCTCTTTTAGTTATCCATATTGAAGAAGAAATAAAGACAAGCACTAAAGATAAAGTTAGTTCTTGCTTTGACCAAATGGCAGTTGATTACAGAGGAAAAGGATATGATGTGAATTTAAACAAAGGAGATTTTGATGTGACACTTGCTCCGAATAAAATAATTTTGACAAGCGCCACAAGGTTTGAAATAACAAAAGACTCAGTTCAAAAATACGAAAGCTTTGATGTGATCTTGGACAATAATCTTTTTGAACTTGCTTCACTTGCAAGAACAATCATAATCTGGGAAAAAAATGAGGGGACAGCTGACCCATTTTATATAATGAACTGGTACCCCGGAAGGTTTGACATAAAGAAAGTTTCTCCCGATGGAGGAAAGACAGCCATATGGACAATAGAAGACTTAAACACTGAAGACACATTCCGTTTTGCATCAAGTGAAACTGAATGGCCTCTTGGTATTGAAGGTTAAAAATGAAAAAGAGCGTAATAAAAATATTTATTCTTGGAATTTTTTTAGCTATTGCTTTGATTTTTTTAAATAATAATTTTGTATTGGCAGACAATAATGTCTGCTGTGAAAGACTTTCAACCGGACAATGGTGCCAGAGCGCACCTGTAGAAGCATGTGACTCTGATTACAGAAAAGCTCCAACTTCATGCGAATCAACAACGTTTTGTTCTGTTGGGACTTGCTATGACAGTCAGGAAGGAATTTGCGAGAGCAAAGTTTCCCAAATTGTCTGCAACAACGACGGAGGAGTGTGGAGCGAGAAAGATCCTGAAGAACTTCCTCAATGCCAGGTTGGATGTTGTTTACTTGGAGCAAAAGGAGCAAACCTTGCAACACAATCAAGATGTAAAGAACTCTCTTCACTTTACGGGGTAAAAACAAACTTTAATCCGGGAATAACGAATGAGCTTGAATGTATTGCAAGCACCGGAGGAGATGAAAAAGGAGCCTGTGTTTATGAAGCAGGAAGTGAAAGAACATGTAGATTATTAACAAGAGCAGAATGTGGCAACTTACAGGAAAATGTTACAACGACAAACACGCCTGAATTTTACGAGGGATATTTATGTTCTGATGAAAACCTTGGAACAAACTGCGGACCAACAAGGGAAACTACGTGTGTTGTCGGGGAAGATGAAGTTAGGTTTGTTGACAGCTGCGGAAACCTGGCAAATATTTATGATTCATCCAAAATAGAAGATAAGGCTTATTGGTCGCAGATTATTCAAAAAGAAGATTCATGTAATTTTGAGAAAAATAATGCAAATTCTGCCAGTTGCGGAAATTGTGACTTTGGTCTTGGAAGCACATGTAAAGCTTATGAAAGGGGAGACCCTGCAAAGCCTTTAATAGGAGAGAATTTATGTCGTGACCTTGGATGCTCATATGAAGGAATTAAATATAAACATGGTGAACAATGGTGCGGTGAAGCACCCGGAACTCCTAAATTAACAGACCCAGATCAAGACGGAAATTATGTTTTTAACGGAAAGGATTCAAAAGAGGATGTTACAAAAGAAAATTTACCCGGTTCAGTTTTTACAAAACTAACCTGTTACAATAATGAAGTTACGGTCGACAATTGTTATGACGGAAGACAAAAAGTTTGCATTCAAAGTGAAATAAACGGATTCAAAAATGCACAGTGTATGGTGAATACATGGCAAGAATGTTATGGGATAAAAAATGAAGAAGAGTGTATGGACAGAAACAATAGGAAGTGCTTATGGATTGACAACACTTACGGACTTGGAACTCAAAAAACAGACGGGAAAAGTCCTGTTTTTCAACCTTCTGGTTTATTTGTTAATGGTAATGAACCTGGTCCTGGAGCATGCGTTCCACTTAATGCCCCTGGTTTTGACTTCTGGGCAGGAGAAGGAAATGGGGAAAACATTTGTTCACTCGGAACAATAATGTGTGATTACCACATAACTTACAGTTTAATTGACAGATATGAATTTGAAAAAGGAAGTGAGTGTATAGTGAGTGCTGAGGAAGATAAAAGAGACATAAGACCTGATTGGTTAGCTGCAGCAAACTCAAGATGCGTTCAGATAGGGGACTGCGGACCTAAAACTAATTTTTTAGGTTATGCCGGAGAAAAACAAACAATTGCTGAAAAAATATTTGGAGGAAAAAATGCTGTCGGAGATTATGTTAAAGCAGATGGAAAAACCATTTGGACTCCAGAAGGGGCTTACACAACATGGAGTCAGTACTTTAACTCTTTTAATAATTAAAAAAGAAAAATAACAAATGAAAAAAATGCAAACACAAAAAAAGAAAAGCGAGAACACGAACAAAAGAGGCGCAATTGCAATAAGTGAAATTTTAATTTTACTCGTCAGTATTTTTGCTTTTGTATGGTTAGTCTCAGGAGTTCCAAGTGTGAGTGCTTCTGGTGGCGACGCAGCTTGTGTGGGACAAGGAGGAAAATGTACTGCCCCTATTGGAGCAAGTGCAGGCTCTGCCTGTCCACTTAATGGGGGAGAAGGAAAAGTGGTGTATAACCTTTGTAAAGGAGATTACAATAATTTTAGGTGCTGTGTTCCAAAAAATTCCCTCCCTGAAGTTATTGGTCCAGATGATATTGTTCCTTATGTAGACAATATTAAATTTTTGGAAGACATAATGATTCCCTCAAATAATAAAGAACTTGCAGAGGCTGCAATTGGTGTCGGAGAGTCTGGAGGAGCATCAGAAGGATTTCTTGGAGGGTTTGGGAATCTTGGAGGAATAGTTGTAAACACTATTGGGACAATCGGGGCATCAGCAGGAACTGCTTTACTTTTTAGGCAAATTGCAAACTGGGCTGATGCGAACGGTGACATAACAAACGCTGCAACTGCCCTTGGTGCAGCGGGAGGGGCGTTTTCATACTTACTTTTTGTTGCGGCAGTTAACCCCGTAATTGCAGGGATTGTTGCAGGAATTGCATTTATCATCACAGCATTTTTTTCCAAAACTGATGAAGAGATTGGGACGGTTATTTATTACTGCAACCCATGGGATGCACAAACGGGCGGAAAATATTGTGAACTTTGTAACGACCTTGAGGTTCCATGTTCAGAATATCAATGCAGAAGTTTAGGTCAGGCTTGTAACTTTGTTCCAAGTTCTGAAGACAGAGATGGAGGACCACTTTGTTTATGGAATAATTCAAATGATATTGACCCCCCAGTTATAAGACCAAATACTGGCGTTTTGACAGTAAACTATAATTACAAACCCTCAAATGCTGTTTCTTTCCCAGACAAAAGTACAAATGTTAAAATAATAAACTCTAAAGACAAAGAAGGTTGTTTATCTCCTTTTAGTCAAGTTACTTTTGGGGTAACTTTAGATGAACCTGCAAAATGTAGATTGAGTTTTGACAACAGAAATTCCTATGAGGAGATGTCTAGTTACTTTGGAAAGGCGGGGCTTGATTACAATCACACCCAAATATTGCTTATCCCTGAACTTAACACAAGTGTCGGACAGGATAACCAAATCTCTGCTTATGTAAGATGTCAGGATACAAATGGAAACGCTAACCCTCACAATTTTATCTTTGAAATGTGCGTTCAGGAAGGTCCCGATATAAACCCTCCTTTTATACAAGGAACAAGTATTGAAAATGATTCAAAAGTTTCATTTAATGTGACAGAGGCGCAAGTTGACTTTTATGTAAATGAACCTGCAAATTGTAAATGGTCTTTCTCCCCTGAAAGAACATATGACCAAATGGAAAACAATATGAGCTGTGCAACTGAAAGCGCTCAGATTAACATAAGACTTAGTTACACTTGTTCGGCTAACCTTTCAGGAATTAGGCAAAATGAAAAGACTTCCTATTACGCTAAATGCCAGGATGTCTCAGAAAGGAAAAACACAAACGTTCAAAATTATGTTTATTCACTTTCAGCTTCAAAACCCCTTGCGATAATTGAGGCTTCACCAAATAACACCATAATTAAAGACTCAACTTCTCCTGCAAAGATTACGCTTGAAGCGAAAACAATAGGCGGGGCTCTTGATGGAAATGCTCTTTGTTACTGGAGTACCTCTGGAAATTACGGAGAATACACAATTTTTGATGAGACTTCCTCAAATGAGCACTCAACAGACGTTTACTTAACTTCAGGAAACTATAACTTTTTTATAAAATGCGACGACCTTGCAGGAAATGCTGACACTGAAGAAATAAACTTTGATGTGGAAATTGACTCTTCTTCACCTTTAATTTCAAGAGCATATTATGAAGAGGGGTACATGAAAATAATAACTAATGAAAAAGCTGAATGTAAATTTTCAACAGACAGTTGCTTTTACCAATTTGAAGACGGAGTTGATATTCCATCTGTTGATGAAATTAACCATAGAGTTGGATGGCAAACTGAAAGTGACCTTTACATAAAGTGCCAGGATATATATGGGAACCAGCCTGCATCTGCAGATGAATGCAGCATAGTTGTGAGAGCTTACACCCCTTAATTTTATTATTCTAATTCCATAAAGCACAAGAAAAAATTTCCCGAAACTTTAAAAATTAGGTTAACCTGATTATAAAATGGCAGAGAATAAAAGAGGGCAGATGAAACTTTCTTTTGGGATGATTTTTTCAATAATTTTGATAAATTTCTTTTTGGCATTTGCATTTTATGCAATCCAGAAATTTCTTTCATTGCAGGATGAAATTAAAACTGCAAAGTTTTATGAGTCTTTAAGGGCAGATGTCGAAAGAGTCTGGACAAGCACAGAAGCTTCAAAAGAAGTCCAATACATTGTTCCGAATAATGTAAAACAGGTTTGCTTTAAAAGTGACCCGAATAAAAACGTTTATTTTAAGACAGACCGACCTAAGCCGGGGGAGTTTGTCGAGCATCTGAAAATATTAGAAGACGCTTGCTTCCCTGCATACGGCGGAAAAGTTAAATTCACTCTAGAAAAAGAATATGGAGAAGCTCTTGTCAGTGTTAAACCGTAAAATGAAAAAAGGTTTTCTTGATATTTCCTTTTCATGGATTTTTGCTTTAATTATAGGTGTGGTCATCCTCTTTGCTGCAATTTATTTTGTTTCACAATTTAGCGAGGTAAAAGACACTCAAAATTCGGCTGAAATCGGGACTTCACTTTTTAATGTCCTTCTTCCTCTTGAAACTGGTGTTGACTCCGGAAAATCAACGACCATAACTCTCCCGGTAAATTCGAGGATAAGCCACTTTTGTGACAATTCCGGAACTTTTGGAAGAGACACAATCTCAATTCAGGAATTTATAAGAAAAAAATGGACTGATACCGGGGTGAACATTTCTTCAAAAGACAGGTATTTATTTTTGCCAAGGGTGCTTCAAGGAAAAGAATTTTATGCTTTTTCAAAGTCTTATGAATTTCCATTTAAGATTGCAAATCTGGTGTACATAATAAACGCTAATGAGACCTACTGCTTTTCAGATGCCCCAAGAGAAATTGAAAACGAATTAAAAAATTTTAATCAGGTAAACTTCAAATTTGATGATTGCAATTCTAATGGAATTGAGGTCTGCTTTGATTCTGGGGGAGATTGCGATATTGAAGTTAACCTTAACCTTAGAACCGTTAAAAAGGGAAATGACATCGTTTACTTTGAAGGAAATTCTCTTCTTTATGCGGCAACTTTTTCTGATAAAGAAATATATGAATGCGAACTCTCAAGACTAATGAAAAGAGGGGGCAAACTAACAGAACTTTACCAGGAAAAATCCTTAAACCTAGTAAAAGTTGGATGTGACTCTTCTTTAAAAACTGAATTTTCAGGGTTAAAAAGTAGTTTTCTTTCCTTAGAGAATTCGGAAGACCTTTTCGCTACGGCAAGGATTGTTAAAGAGATAGGTGACGCAAATAAATATTCGGAGTGCACATTATGGTAAGAAAAAAAGCGCATGCAGTAATTAATAAAAATTGTCAGGTCATCATTAAGAATAAAGGTCAAGTAATTAATAATAAGGACCAGGTAATTAATAATAAAGGCCAAGTAAAGGTTCAGCAAATGGCATTCATGATAATCGGATTGTCTTTATTTTTTGTTGTTGTCGGTCTTTTTGTTTTATCTTTTGCATTTTCGGGGCTAAAAGAGTCAAAAGCCCTTTTGGATGAAAAAGAAGCAACACTTCTTGTTGAGAGGCTCTCTAACGCACCAGAATTTTCATGCGGTAATGCTTTTTCAGGGCAAAGGTCAAACTGCATAGACCTGGATAAAGCATTTGCCTTAAAAGAAAAAATAGAAGAGTATGATAACTTTTTTGGCGTTGAAGGGATAACAATAAGAGTCCTTTACCCTTTTTCAACAACTGAATGTACTTTAAGCAACTATCCAAACTGCGGAAAATTAACAGTTTTAGAAGGAGGGAACCTTGGAATTGACAAGTCTGACTTTGTTTCTTTATGCAGGAAGGAAAAAGAAGGAAATTCGTTTTATGATAAGTGCGAACTGGGGGAATTGATTGTGAGGGTGGCAGATGATGAATAAAATTAAAAAAACAGGGCAGTCCGAAATTGTTGGATTTGGAATAATTGTAATAATCATCTCTCTTTTGATTTTAATTTTCATTTCATTTTCTCTTCAAAAAAATGAGAATGAATTTAGTGAAAGTTCAAAAACAGATTCGTTTATTCAGGCAACGCTCCAGTTTACAACAACTTGCGAGAGAAACACAGTTCACCTTGACTACCTTGACTTAATTGAGTCCTGCGACGAGGAGAGGATTTGCGACAATGGGGAAAATCCATGCGAAACTCTTAATTCAACTTCAAGGAACCTCGTTCTAAGTGCCTGGAAAGCGGGGGAAGAATACCCCGTTAAAGGATATTTATATGAAGTAAGGCTAAGGGGCGAAACCCTTGTGAGCCTGGCAGAAGGGAATGTGACAGGAACAAGCAAAGGCTCAAGGCAGACTTTTAGCGGAGAGATTGAAATTTCTTTAATTGCTTATTATTAAAAAGAGCCAAAGAACTAAAGAGATTTTTACTAAATTTTGAAGTGTTAAATCTTAAAGTGAATAACCATTTCATCAACAACGATAACCGGCCTATGTCTTATCCTTCCCTTTGTTTTTTCTTTAAGAAGCTCTATAAATCCATATCTCTCAAGAAGTTTAACATCATCAATAACCGCTTTAAAAGGTCTTTTTAGAGTTTTTGAAAGGCCATAAATTGAAGACGGTTTTTTGTATTTTATTACATCAAGAATTCTTGCTTTTTCTTTTGAGAGGATTTTTTTAAGCGAAGAAAGCCCGTCAAAGTCATACTTCTCTTTTCCCTTGAGGAATATGAAATTCGCTTCAGACTCTTTTATTAATACCTCTCTAACCTTTATTTTTGGCATTTTACCTGTAAAAATTCCCTGATTTATAATATATATCATTTTTGGATATATATATTTTTCCCTATTTTCTTCCGGAATGATTTTACGTGACTTTTTTTAAGGGACACCATAACCTTTTTAAATAAAACCTTGAAAAAGAGGGGTTATTACCGAAAAACCGGAAAGTTTCTTACAAAGCTTTTTAAAGAAAAATTCATTTCCCTTGTTACACTCAATTGAGGGTGGTCTTATAGGGAATAAAGCCACAAGCATTTGAAAAGAAGACGAATGCGTGGCATAATGCTCTATAGGCGCTAAAAAAGTTCCCCTATAGCTTTTTTAGTAGACTTTCGGTCGCCTTTGGCGATTAAAAAAGAGAGTGATGAAAAACTCTCTAAGGTTGATGGTAACATCATCCAAAAGTAATGGCAACATTACTAGAGAAGTAGAAAGGAGGATAAAAATAAAAAAATGATGAAATTAAATTTCAAAAAAATTTCAGCGGTTCTTGGATCAGTTGTAATGGCTGGTGCTACTTTAGGATTTGCTGCTGCTGCAGCTTACCCTGCTCCATTTGTACAAAACGGTGCAGCTGATGTTGCTATTGTTTATGGTACAGGTGCTGGTGTTTCTTCACTTGATATGGTTCAAGCTGGAAACATACAGATTGACTTAGCAGGATATGTTAGCGGAGGCGCAATAACTATTGAAGGAGAGTCTTTCAAATTTGAAAAAACATCTACTAAATTCCACTTAGGAGATAACATCACAGGTGTTGTTTCTACAAGTCTGGATGATGACCATTTACCAACTCTTTTGGCAAGTGGCAAATATATGGATGATGACAATGATGAAATTGACTATTCTCAGAAGATTACGATTGGTGCTGCAAATCAGTTAACTTTATTCGCAGATAACGATTACTCACCAGATCAACCAACAGTTGGGTTTAAAATACCTAACTCACAAAATGTGTTAACATACACAATAACTTTTGAGGATTCACTTCTTGTAACAGACATGCCTACAACAGACTTACCTTTAATGGGTAAAACCTATTATGTATTATCAAATACATCAACAACATTGACTTTACTTGACTCTGCAGACTCTACAGTTCTTCAGACAGGTGAAACAAAAACATTGAATATTGATGGTACAACTTACACAGTTATGGTAAGTATCTTCGACACTGGAAACAATAAAGTTAAACTTGAAATTAATGGAGAAACTACAAACCTTTTAGGTACTGGAAAAACTCAAAAACTTTCTAACGGAGCTTATGTAGGTGTAAAAGAAGTAGTTGTCCAAAACTTCCAAGGAGGAGTAAATCAGGTTGAATTTAGCATCGGAAGCGGTAAATTAAAAATTACTAATGCTAGTGAAGTTCAAATGAATGATCAGGCAGTCTCAGGACTTACTGGTACTTTCGCTCCAACTGCTAATGTCTTAACAAGT
>JAUYLQ010000056.1 GCA_030699005.1 archaeon | reverse complement strand
TTTATTTTCCCCGTATTTTTCTTTTAAATTAGCAATTGCTTTTTCGGTGTATAAAGTAAGTCTTCCTGGAGTTCCTTCTGCAAGGTTTTTAATTCCAAGTTTACCCGCTTTAACAACATCAAATGCCGTTGTTTTTAAATTTTCATCGTTCCCTATAACTATAAGGAGTCCAAGATTATTTTTGTATTTTCTTCCACGGAGTTTTCCCCTCCCGCTTCGGACTACTTTTTTCTTTACTGCAATTTTAAATAAATTTTCTCCAAGTATTTTTCTGGTTGAAGAGAGTAGTTCCTTTGTTTTTAAGGTTAAAATTTTGGATTCAGTTATCAAGGGAAAATTTTTTGGCTCTTCTTTTATTGAGTTGTATCTTTTTTTAATCCATTTACCCGATGCAGTTGCACTAATTGCACAGAGTATTCCCTGTCTTAGTTCTTTTTTGTTTATTTTTCCTTCTTTAAACATTGAAAAAACTTTTGGGGGGTGAGCTCTTCTTCCGCCCCTCGTGTTTGGTACGGTTGCTCCAACCCAGTTAAATTGTGAACCTTTCCTTGACATCTGCTTTCTTGGAACTCGGCTCATTCCACGTCCATACTGGCTTTTCCAGACATGCCGGTGGTGCTTTAACTTTCCGCTTGCTGAATATTGATTCCCCGCAACGGGGCTTGGTCCATATGGCTGTTTTGTTTTTTTTAGCTCCAGAATCTTTTGAATCAAGTCTGTTTTAACTTCACTTTCAAAAAATTCAGGAATTTCAATCTGTTTTAATTTATTCCCGTCAACGTCCAGTAAATTTGCTTTCATCTTAATTCAATTAGTTCATACTCCTTTTTCTTTTGTTTTTTTGTTTCTCTAAGAGCATGCGTTAAAAGAAGTTGCCTTTTTACGGGACCCTGAACGGAGCCTCTAACTAAAATATATTCGGAGTTGACATTCCCATAGTTTTTCAAATTCTTGAATCTTTTTTCATCTTTTCCCATGTCAACAATTTTACTATTGTAAACAATTCTTGTAAAAAGACCAACTTGTCCTGCCATTGGAACTCTGAACGTGACTCTTGCAGGGTGCCATGGTCCAAGTGAACCTGGTCTTCTTACACCCTTTTCAGATTTGTGGGCTTTAAGTGTAATCCCAAATCTTTTTACGGGACCCTGGAGACCTCTTCCTGTCGTTAATCCCCTAAGATCAATAAGTTCGCTCTTTTCAAAATGATTTAGTACAGAAATTTCTTTTCCCAAGTTCTCTTTTGCAAATTTGAGTTTTTCGTCATATGTTCCGTTTAGTCCGATTTCACTAATATCCGGAGTCTTTTTTATTCCTGTTTTTTTTACAATAGAATAAACAATAAGTCTCAAGTCATCATAATCCTCATTTTTTACATTTTCGATTTTTTTAGTCTGTTTTGGAAGCTTTACCTTTCTTTTTAATTCTTTTTCAAGGTTATCTCCTAAAACTTCTGTTCCAACTTTCCCGTTTTTGTAGAACCTGACCGATAAAATTTTTAGTGGAGGGCATTCAAGAATCGTTACAGGAATGACAATTTTTTTGTCTTTAGTCATAGAATGAGGAGTTAAGTCTTTCACGGCAAAAGAAGCCATTCCCGCCTTATAACCAATAAATCCTTTCAAAATTTTTTTAGAATGAATAGAGTTCCAGTTAACACTGGGCAAAAACTTTTCTGCCCTCTTCCGAGGCCAGAACTGCAAACTTCCTTTCCTTGGTGACTTGCTTGATGGCATTTTCTTTTATTTCTAAATAGCGGATTATCATTTTACTTACCCTGGATAAAATTTAGAGATAAAGTTGGTTTATAAATTCTTCTGCGAACATTCCGAATCCCCCTCAAGCTTCAAAAGGATATTCTTTAACGGACTTGACCCCGTCAATATTCGAGTAACGTATAATTTTGCCCTGCCTTTTTGCCATTTCCCTTATTTTTGCAAAGTCTTTTTCACTGGTTTCAGGCATGATTATCTTTTCAATTACAAATTCGTGCTTTATCTCGGCAACCTTGAAGTCTTTTTTTTCAAAAACAAAGTCTCCGCCAATTTTATCGTCATCAGTTGTAAGTTTGCAAAAGTCGGCTTTAGGTTCTTCATCTCCTTTGCCCGGTTTTCCTGATTTTGGAGCCTTGGGTTTTATTTTGAGAGTGTTTTTTTCATCTACAGAAAAGCTTAGTCCAAAAAAAGATTTTGGAGACTCGTTAATTAAAGATAAAATTTCCTCTCTATTCATTTCTTTTTCAAGAATGTATCTTTTAACTCCCTGAAATTGTTTTTTTTCTTTAAATTCAATTTTGTTTGAAAAGTCAAGAGTGGAAACAATCGCCCCCGTTACAAGAACTTTTTTATCCCCCAGCTTCTCAGCCATTCCTCTAACCATCTCATTTGAAAACTCGGGCCCAGAATTTATCGAGTATTTATCTTTTGATTTTTTCACCTTTAAGATGGCTCTATTCTTAAAAATTCCCCTGCTAAACTTTTGAAATTGCAAATGAACAGAATCATCAATATTTTTTTCGGCAATTTTTTTTATGAAATTCATTAATTAAAAAAATGAATTTGTCTTATAAACTTTTTGTTAACAATAAGGTTTATAAGTTTTTTATGCCTTATATCATAAGGAAATTATGGAAAAGGGTGTTAAGAAGGTAAGTGCAGTTGTGCTTGTTGGGATTTTGGTCGTTTTGTCTTTTTTGATTTTAAGGCCAATAATAATGGCTCTTATTGCAGGAGTTTTATTAGGTTTCATTTTTCTCCCATTTTATAACAAAATTAAAAAGAGAGTTTCTAACAAAAGCGTTGCCGCATGGATGGTCTGTTTAATTGTAATCCTGGCGATTTTGATTCCAATCTGGTTTTTAACGCCTGTTTTATTGAAGCAATCCATACAAATTTTTTCAGTATCGCAGCAAATTGATTTTATAACCCCAATAAAGTCAATTTTCCCTTCCTTATTTGCTTCGGAAGAAATTTCTGCTGAAATTACAACCGTTATCAGCTCATTTGTAACCAGAGTCACAAGCGGGGCAATGAACCTCCTTGCAAATTTTCTTACAAATATTCCCACACTTTCTTTGCAGTTTTTGGTAGTCCTATTTGTTTTTTTCTTTGTATTAAGAGACAATGAAAAATTTGCTTTATATATAAAAAGCCTTTTGCCATTTTCAAAAGAGGTTGAAAATAAACTCTTTAAATCTTCAGAAGAAATAACCTCATCAATTATTTACGGGCAAATTGTAGTCGGTGGTCTTCAGGGGGTGTTAGTGGGAATTGGATTTTTCTTGTTTGGAGTGCCAAACGCTCTTTTTTTAACCATTCTTGCTATTGCAGCAGGAATCCTGCCCATAATTGGTGCAACGGTAATTTGGATTCCGGTAATTGCCTACTTATTTTTTAAGGGGGATTTAATTGCGGTTTGGGGGGTTTCACTTTTTGGAATTGCGGGGGCTCTATTTGAAAATGTCGTGAAGCCAATGTTTATTTCAAAAAAAACAAATGTGCACCCCGGAGTTATTCTTCTTGGAATGATTGGGGGAGTTTTCTTCTTTGGTTTTCTCGGCTTCATACTCGGGCCAATTATTCTTTCTTACCTGTTAATCATTTTGGAAGTCTACCGGGACAAAAATTCGCCTGGGGTTTTCATACAAAATAGAAGCAGTTAAATATAAAAAGAAATTTTCTCTTTTTAGTCTTAAGAGGTAATTTATGGAATTAAAGGTTAAAAGTTCTAAATGGTCCGCAGGAATTCCGGTTGCAATGTTAAACAGAAAAACTGCAAGGGAACTCGGGGTGCACCCAGGGGACAGAATTACTATAAAAAAATTGAGCAGGAAAAAAGAGGAGATTTCAACAATTATTGATACAGTTGAAAGAGGAATTAAAGATTGGGAAATAGGTGTGACTGACGAGATAAAAAAAGATCTTTCTTTGAGGGAAAGAGAGAAAGTTGAAGTTTTTATTTTACCCACAACAGAAAGTGTTAGTTTGATAAAGAAAAAACTTTCAGGAGAAAAGTTGAAAAAATGGGAAATAAAAAAGATAATCTCGGACGTTTCCGCAAATGTTCTTTCAGAAGCAGAAATCGCAGTTTTTATTTCAGCGATGTATGAAAAAGGGATGGATTTTCATGAGACGATAGGACTAATTGAAGCTATTCTTGAAACGGGAAAAGTAATGAAATTCCATAAAAAATATGTCGTGGATAAGCATTGTATCGGAGGAATTGCAGGGAACAGGACGACACCCATTGTTGTTTCGATTTGTGCCTCTGCAGGATTAACTTTCCCTAAGACCTCTTCAAGAGCAATAACAAGTGCAGCAGGAACTGCAGACTGCATAGAGGTTTTAGCGCCAGTTGATATCTCTATGGAAAAGCTTGAAAAGATTGTGAACAAAGTTGGAGCATGCCTTAGCTGGGGAGGCTCACTTGAAATAGTTCCGGCAGATTCAAAAATAATTCAGATTGAAAAAACACTAAAAATTGACCCCCCTGCCCAACTTCTTGCTTCAATAATGTCTAAGAAACTTGCGTCAGGAAGTAAGTACATTTTAATTGATATCCCATATGGAGAAGGAGCAAAAGTCACAAAAGGAAAAGGAATAAAATTGAAGAGGAAATTCGAAGAATTGGGGGAGTACTTTAAATTAAAGATTAAAGCCGTTTTAACGAGGGCAGATGAGCCAATAGGAAATGGGGTTGGTCCGGCACTTGAAATAGTAGATGTCCTGAAAGTTTTGATGGTTGAAAAAGACTCTCCAAAAGATTTGGAAAAAAAATCCATTTTTCTTGCAGGGGAAATTTTAGAGCTTTCAGGAAGAGTGAAAAGAGGGAAAGGTGAAGATTTTGCGAGAGCCCTCCTTTATTCTAAAAGTGCTTTTAAAAAATTTAATGAAATAATAAATGCTCAGGGAGGAAAAGTTTTCATGCCAAAGTTATCAAAGATAAAAAAAGATATTTTTTCGGACAAATCCGGTAAAATAAGAGCAGTTAGGAATAAGGAAATAAACTCTCTTGCAAGAGTAGCGGGCTGTCCCCAGGACAAATTTGCCGGGGTTTACCTCCATTGCCACATTGGAGACAAAGTGAAAAAAGGGGATAAAATTTTAACAATATATGCAGAATCACATCCGAGGCTTGAAGAGGCGGTAAAATATTATCATAAGATAAGGCCGATAAGGGTTTAAGGTAGTCTGGAATAATTTTTTAAACTTCAAAACATTCTGTTTTTCATGAGAAAACTCGAAAACAAAAATCAACTTGTCGAATATTTTAAAAAAAACTTGGCAAAAGGATATACTGAAGAATCCCTTAAATTTGCACTTCTTGACCAGAGATATTCAAGAACAGCAATAGACCAAGCAGTTATGCAGGCCCATAAAGAAATGGCAGAAGCCATCAAAAAAGAAAAGCCCGTAATAAAATACTCTCTCTACAACGAAAACAATGAACCTGTAAAAGTTGACCCTTTTACATTCTGGGAAAAAGTCAAGTTTTTCTTTAAAGGAAAAAAGCTTTGAATTGAAAATAGAAATCTTTAAAACTTATTCTTCCGCTCTAATCTTAAAGCCTCTGTCGCATAAGCGAGTACAGTCCTTCGCAAATGCTCCTGAGGAAAAACAAACAAGCCTCTGTCGCATAATGGTAGTGCACCGGACTTGAGATCCGGGCCCTTTGGGCTTCCAGGTTCGATTCCTGGCGGAGGCGTTTAATGGGTTCTTTGAACCCGTTTTATTTTCTCAATGAATTGAACTGTAAAAGGTTCGACGAGCAATTTTAACTGCACTCAATTACAAATGTTTTTTGCAGTTACGGATTGTGAGCACTGGCGGAGGCGTTTTATTTTTTATATGGGCCTTTAGTTATGTTTATCTTATAATTGCTATGCTCTTTAATCCATTCAAAAGCTTTTAATTCATCTTCTTTTGGACTTAAATTAATTCCCTTTATGCTTCCATTGAATTTGTTTTTTACAATCAAGGCATACCATCCCCCAACACAACTTTTAACCTCTTCACTTAAAGAATCAAATTCTTTTTGATCAATTCTATTTTTTTTCATGTCCCTCTTTAAGTAATCTATTTTATTAAGATGGATAAGAACGTGAGTTTCCTCGTGTGCCCCAATCATTGTGCTTAAAGCAGGGCTAAGACCTTTTTTTATAAAGGTATGGATATAACTTCTTCCATAAAGATTTATCATAAAGAATTTCCCATTATGCTCAATTCCTTTAATTTTGTCCATTAATTCTCTGTATAAAAATTTAAATTTATAATTCATTTTTTCATAAAAATTGGTACCTGACAAATATCTTTGCAAGAGATTTGCATAATGTGATGAGATAGAATCAACTTCTCCATCATCTTGGTAAAAGACATTTTCAGGAATTTTTATATTTAGAACCAATTTTTTTAAACTTATCTTTCTCATAAAAATTTATACCGAATGATACTTATTAATTTTACGGGGGAACTTATCCTCAATTAGGCTACAGCGTTTAAATTACTCAAAACTCCTTTTTTGCCATTTCAAGAACCCGTGTGTCTGGGCTTAGTAAATAAATATGGTCTTCTTTAAACCTGAGTCCACGGTAAACTTTTTGCAAGAATTCTCTTTTTGCCTTGTCTTTATAAAAATTCCAGTATTGGTTCGGCCTGGTTTTCATTAAAATTTTCCAGAAGGGGTCCTGTACATTAGGGTTGGGATATTTTGTGAAAACAATTGAACGGCATTCGTCTCCAGGAAAGTCAACCCCTCTCGAATCCCTTGTTGAAAAAAGAACTGGAATTTTTCCTTCCTTAAATTCCTTTGTTAGCCTGCCGTTTTTATCCTCCACTTGCATCTCTCTTACCTTTTCTCTTGAATGAAGGTTTTCCAAGTCATACTCTTTAATTTCGTATTCACTTGGAAGATCCAAAAATGCATTAACATGCACAAGGGTCGGATTTGGGGCTTCTTTCAAGCATTTGTCAAGAGCTTTTAAGTAATCCCCTCTTGTGAGTTTTTCGCTTGAAAAATTTGAATATTTGCAGTCCATTTCAAGTCCTGTTTTTTTAATTTCAACTTTTCCCTGGCTTAAAGTTTCCGCATCAACTTTCTCAAAGCTTTTTATGCCAAAAATCTCTCCCAAAACTTCTTTTGAATGGAGAGTTCCGGACATTAAAACAAGAACTTTATTTTTGTCTGCAAGCTGTTTTAATTTTTTCGCAAGGTTTGTTGTAACAATGTCAACAAGAAGGGTCTTTTCTTTTTTTGAAAAAATAACATAACTCTCATCAAGAAATTCTGAAAACATTTTTGAAGTTTCAAGAACCTCAAACAAGTAGCTTTCGTCATCAATTGATTTTAACCAGTCTTCTTTCAAGAAAAGTTTAATGATATCATAAATTCCTGTTGACTTTAGGGGGATTATCTCCTCACTTTGCACACCCCTCGCGATTCTTTCATCCCTGTTTAAATGATTAATCACTTCAAAAAGTTCTTCAATTATTTTTTCATCGCCTTCCCCCGAGCCAAGAGTCTGAATGAGGGAATTTTGAAGCCTTTCAAGGTTTATCCTTCTTTCATTTGAGAAGCTATCCAAAAATTCATCACATTCATCTATTACCTCCACTTCTGTTTTGGGTTTTCTTAAAAGTGCAGTTTCAAGCTTATACTTCAATGAATTAAAAACAAGAACATCAGAGTCAATATAAGAATCAAATTGCTCATAGAAAGGGCAGCCGGATTTTCTCTTATATTGAACAAAATTTGTCCCGTCAAGGCCTTCATACTTTCTTTGTTCTGAGTCCGAAAAAGATTTTATTTCATATTTTTCAGGCAGAACTGGACTCCAATAAGGACATGCAGGTCCAACGCTCATTCTCTTAACATCCTTAATTCCCGAAAAATTTTTCAGATTTACCTTTTTGTTCTTTTCAAGATATTTTTTTATTTTTAGCCAGTTTTTCTCCCGCAGTTCTATGTTGCATGGAAGGTGAGGGTTTGCAGCGGAAGTGTCATCCTCTTCGTCTTCTCTTTTTCTGTAAAGCATTCCTGAAAAGACATCGTTTAACCTTGAATTTATTTCTCTTTTTATTTTTGGGATTGCAGAACTGTCCTCTTCAAGAAATTTGCATTTATGATTATTCCTTCCGGTTATGACGCTGATTTTAAGTTTTTCATTATTTTTCTTAAGAAGATATTTGTTGCCCTCGTAATCTCGTTTATACTGTTCCTGTAGGTTTTTGCCCGGAACGACAATTGATGACTTTCCAAGTCTGTTTGCAATGTTTAGGGCAATTGCGGATTTTCCGGTTCCGCAGACACCATGGACAAAAATTATTTTTTTTCCCTTGCTAATTAATTCTAAAATTTCTTTTACAACGTCTTCCTGGGTTTTTCCATTTGAGAATTTTAAAGGTTCAAGAAATTTTTCGTTTTCATAAAGACTCCAGCCCATAACCTAAAAAATTGGTGTGAAGTTATAAAGATTTGTGGAATTAATTACAAATAAGTCTAGAGAGAGGTTTGAAACAACTCACAACCCGTAAATTTGGTTCCACACTAATTAAATTTAGATTTGTTCGCCCGACCAACTGTCGCTCGTTCAATAAGCCTGCAGAGAGGTTTGAACTCCCGACCTTTTGCTTACGAAGCAAATGCTCTACCAGCTGAGCTATGCAGGCACCGCTCAAAGGAGAATATTGAGAATTATAAAATTTGTTGAAGTGAAGTCACGACTAAAGAAGTTGAGGATTGTCCGAGTGGATAAAATCTAAACTTAAAATTATCCAAACAATGCAGACAATCCTTCTGCTGCAGCTTCATGCTTTTCTTCTTTCTTTGGTGCTTCTTCTTTCTTGGCTTCAGCTGCATGTGATGCTGCCGGAGCTGCTGAAACAAGGCTTGCGTTTGCAAGTTCAGCATCGATATTCACACCTTTTAGACTTGCTACAAGTGACTTGACTTTAGAGTCATCTGCACTTGTGCCTGTTGCCGCAACAACACGCTTAACAGCGTCTTCACTAACTTCTTTTCCCAGTTTGTGCAACAAAAGTGCTGCATATATGTATTCCATTTTGTTTTCCTTTTATTTAATTTTGAACTAACCGAACAAGGAAGCAAGTCCTTCAGCGGCGTTCACTTTTTTCTCCTCCTTTTTTTCTTGAGGAGTTTCTTTTTTCTCTTCTAAAACAGGAGCTTCATCGGGCTCGCCAGTTATTACTTTGATTAACCTTCTCTCATGAGAAGCGGCTTTTTGAATCATTAAAGGGGTTGTTTCTTGGGTAAAATATCCGAGTTTAACTGCCAATGCAAGACCTCTTGCGTAAGAATTTTTAAGGCTTTCTGTTGCTTCATCCGTATTAATTTTTATGTCGACGTAAAGAATATTTTTTAATGAGTCGTATGCACAAATTGGAGTAAACCCTATAGTAAAAGGCATTATTCCAAGTTTAGATAAAATTGCAGATGCCCCTTCAGTTATTTTTTCACCCTCTTTTGTAATTATTTTTGGAGATTTAATTTCAATTTTTCCGCCCTGAATTTGAATTTGAATCCCAAGAGCACCAAGTTCAGAAATTGCAGGACCCGGAACCAGGTCAGTTGGACCTGCTGGGATTTCCAAATCTTTAGTAGCAATTTGCCCGGGTTTTGCCTTTGACGGGCTTTTATTTTTAAGAAGATATCCCGCAAGTTCATAAGAATCCAAATCTGAAAAAAGAATTGCAACAGGTTTATCAAAAAATTCTTTTAATTTCTCGACTCCCTCTTTTTTAGATTCATCAATTGCCCTGAAAAATAAATTTTTCTTGGGTACCTTGACAAGTGCTTTTCCTCTAAGTTTTTTCCCGATTTGCTGAAATTGGGAACCAGGGATGCTTGAAATATCTGCAATGAGGACAGTCTTTTTTGTTTTAATTAAGTCAGAAATTTCTTTTACTGCTTTGACTTTCCCCTCTGAAACATGTTTTAAATTTTTCTTTTTCATTTTATCTTACCTTCATTTTTACGGGTTTAGTCATAGTAAACTTAAGCTCAATATTTTTGATGTTTTCTTTGTCTCTTGGAAGCGCCTTAACCAGCTCATTGTAAACTGAGAGGATGTTTTCAATAATTTCTTCGTCTTTCATGTCTTCTTTTCCAATCGCAACCTTTATTGAAGGCTCCTTTGCCCTTATTCTAAGGCTTGAATCAATTTTTTCCTTCAAATCCTTTATGGACTTTTCATCAGCATTAAGAACAATTCCAAGCTGAGGTGAAGGCATTTTTCCCGCAGGTCCGAGCACTCTTCCAAAAGTCGTTGCAACCTTTGGCATTAGTTTGGCCTGAGAGATAAAGAAATCATATCTTTTTACAAGGTTTTTTAATTTCTTTTTGTCACCGTACTTTTTAAAATCCATTTCGGTGATTGTATCGATAAAATCATTTTTTGATTCAAAAAAACCTGCAATTTTTTTATCTTTTGATTTATGTGGAATTTTTATGAAAATGTTAAGGGGGTTTTTCTTAACATCAAATTTTTGAAGGTTTATCACTAGGTCGACAGTTTGTTTAAATTTTTTCGGGTCACTTTTTCTAAGTTCCGCTAAAGCTAATTTTAATTGTTCATTCAGTTCCATGTTTTTATCCTCCTACATTATGCGCCTGTTTCCAAGAACTATGGAGTTCGGCGATGTAGTTATTTGGATGAAAATTTAAGATTTGAAAGGTTTATAAAAGTTTTCCTGCCTCGTTTTTTTATCGGAAATCAAAAAGCCGATTTTTAGCTAAATTTAAAAATGCCAAATCCCTTTAAAAAAGAGTGATAAAAAAAAGAGGCCTGTCCCCCGTAATCGCAACTGTTTTGTTAATAACAATAGTTATTGTAATCGCATTGATAGTCTTTTTGTGGCTTAGGGGGTTAACTCAGGAAGCAATAACAAAATTTAACGGTAAAAATGTTCAGCTGGTTTGTGATGAGGTTCAGTTTGAAGCGGAATACTCTGGAGGTTCAATCTATATTTCAAACTCAGGAAATGTTCCAATTTATAGAATGAAGGCAAGAGTCTCTGGAGAAGGTTCTTATACGACGGAGGTCCTTCTAGAAGGAACTTCTGCAAACTGGCCGGACGAAGGCCTCAATCAGGGAGGAACGTTTTCAGGACCATTTGATGCATCGGGTGCAGAGAAAATTCTTCTTATCCCCGTTTTGATTGGAAAAACTTCTTCTGAGGACAAGAAATCTCACACTTGCGAGGAAAGGCAGGGTAAGGAGATAATTGTTGCATGAATGGAAAAAAAGGTTTAAGCCAGGTAATAAGTACGGTTCTATTAATTCTTCTTACTGTTGCAATTATCGGGGGAGTTTGGGCCGCAGTTAATGGTTATGTCGGTTCAAGTTTAAACAGATCAGGGGCATGCAATCAGATTCTTGGAAAAGTTTCATTAAATTCAGATTATACTTGTTATGACCCTTCTTCGGAATCAGTTTTAATCTCAATTTCAAGAGGTGAATTTGCTATGGAGTCTCTTTTAGTTTCTGTTTCAGAAGAACTTGAATCGAAAAGTTTTTTTCTTGAAGACGACCCAAAAACAGTTGAAAATCTTTTGAATTATAAAACTTTGACAAATCAGATTTCCCTTCCAGGGAATGAGTCCGGAAAAACTTACTGCTTTTTTGGTTTCACTTCAAAACCTTCTTTAATTGAAATTTCTCCAAAGAGGTCGGGGAATCAGTGTCAGGTGGTTGATTCAGTGGGGGATATTCCATTTTGTCCTGCAGAGATTACGTGCTCTGGATCCAGTTTTGAACAGGGATAAACTCCAGAAGTTTTAAAAGTTGTTAAGAGTTATTATAAAAATAGAGGTGAATAAAAATAGCAGTTCAATTTGATTATCTTGCAAAAAAGGGATGGAGTCCAAACAAAAAGAATTATTTAGTAACCTTCTTGAAAATTGAACTCGATGAAAAAGCAGTTCGTGAAGCAAAATATTCTCATTCTAAAAAAATTTCTGAAAAAAAGCTGAGAAATAATTTGTTTAAAGAGGCTGCAGCAACAGTCGCTGCCGAAAGTTCAACAGGAACATGGACAAAAGTTTATGATGGAAAAGATTCGGGAATTCCCGAAGCCAATAGATTAAGGGCCCTTGTATATGACTTGGATTACAGCAAAAATATGTTTAAAATTGCATATCCTATCGAACTTTTTGAAATGAACAATATCTCGGGATTGCTTGCAGGAATTGCGGGAAACATTGCCGGAATGAAAATGGTTTCAGCAATGAGAATTTATGATGTTTATTTTCCAAAAAAGATGATTAAGGCATTTCCCGGGCCTAAGTATGGAGTTCCCGGCGTAAGAAAACTATTAAATAAGAAAAAGGGGTGTTTAGTTGCAACAGTCCCAAAGCCTAAGATTGGGAGAACAGATATTGAGCAGGCAAAACTTGCAGAAGTTCTTTTTACCTCTGGAAATGGGACTTATGAAGGAATAAAAGATGACGAGAATTTAACCAATCTAAAGTTTAATAATTTTTATAAAAGATGTAGGATGGTACTTGAAAAGGCAAAAGAGGCTGAAAAGAAAACAGGGAATAAAAAATTTTATTTGTGCAATACAACCCATTCTGATATTAATGAGATGATTAAGCGTGCTAAAGCAATAAAAGAAAATGGGGGAATTTTTATGATGATGGATGTCGTGACAACCGGTTTTGCAGCAGTGGATACAATTAGAAGAAATAATCCGGGACTTGCAATTCATGCACATAGGGCAATGCACGGATTTTTAACAAGGGATAATTCGCCGGGAATTCATGGATTTGGGAAACTTAATGGGTTTAGTGTTTCAATGATTTTTCTTGCAAAGTTATTTAGATTAATGGGAGTTGACAGTCTCCATGGAGGTTCTCCCTTGGCAAAAATGGAGGATTATGGGGAAGCTGAATATATTTGTCATGCTTTGCAGGATAAAAAATTAATGCCCCACCCAAAAATTCCGACTTTGGGGCAGGATTGGGGGAGTATAAAACCCGTATGGATGGTTGCATCAGGAGGGCTTCATCCCGGGGACTTTGAATCAGTTTTAAGTAAACTCGGTGAAGATATAATTATTCAGTGTGGAGGCGGACTTCTTGGTCACCCTGATGGAGTTGAGGCAGGGGTAATTGCAATTGAAGAAGCCAGGGCAATTTATGAAAAGGGGATTTCTGTAAGGAAATTTGTAAAAGACCATCCCGAAAGTTCTCTAGCACATGCAGTTAAACACTGGGGTTATGGCCCGAAGATTGTTTATTAAAAATGGCAGAAGAAAAAGAAAAAAAATCAAAAAAAGTAAAGAAATCAATTTCTATTTTCAAAAATGAATTCAGAAAGTCAACAAGCACTGCAATAGTTGCCGCTTTTGGTTTTTTAATTGCTCTTACCTGAAAAGACTTAATAACAG
>JAUYLQ010000055.1 GCA_030699005.1 archaeon | reverse complement strand
AAATCTGTGTAGCCTCATTTTAATTTTTTATAATCAGAATAAAAATTAATTTAATGTATCAAGTTCAAGAGTTAAAATTCCTTTGACTAGAGAATATTTTTTCAATGGAAGGTCAATTGGAACTCTTTTTAGGTAACCGGTTTTGTCGCATACCGCCTTTATTTCAAGACTGTTCTCAAGTTTTACAATTGAAATATCTTTAATTGATTTAACTCCTGGAATTTCCACTTCATATTCAATTTTGTTCTCAATTCTTTTTAGTTTTGACTTTGGTTCTTTTTTCTTAACTTTTTTCCATTTCTGAAGATTGTCTTCAGAGAACTCAATGGGTAAAAATTTCACATTTGAATCTCTTTTCATATGCTTAACTTCTTCGGGAGCAATTTCTTTACCGTTAATCATAAGCCTCACTTTTGTTTGGGGAAGTTTATTATTTCCAATCATCCCCTTTTGGAACTCTTTTTCAAGCATTTTGAAGGTGCTCGAAACCATCTTATTGATTATTTTATCCCCAAAACTCTCGAAAATGCCCGGTCTTTCAAAATTTGAATCATTTTTTCCAAGGAGACCCCATTCATCCCTTCCATCTTTAAGCTGAGTTCCGCAATTAGAGCAAAAGTTGTAACTACCTTTGACCTTTTCCCCGCAAACATTACATTTTTTCTTTCCAATCATTTTAGAATTCTCCTATAAACTTGTTTTTCAAGCTATTTAAAGTATTAAGAAACATTGTTTTAAATATTTTTGGGATTGCTGATTCATGGGGTCTTAAAGGGTTTTGTTCAAAATGTAATTACTTATAGTCCCTTGAACATATTGTTCGAAATAGAAGTACTATTTCCCTTTAGAAAGGTCAGGATTGATATTGAAATCATCAATGAGAAATCCAACTTGTCCAATTCCTAAATATTTGCAAATTTTGTAAATAACATTGCTTGCTCTAGTCGAACATTCCATATCATGTTCGATAAATCTTTTTGGATTTAAATTTGCTTTTGAGAAGCTTAGGTCGTTTTTTAATAATTTATAATTAGGTGAAAAAACTTCTGCCCATCCCGGACTAGAAGAATGATATTTTGCAAAGTCAGAAGTATGAAATGCAATTGCAAGGGCATTACTTACAACCTTTGCCATGTCCTCTTTACTAACTTTAGAATTGCCCTCTTCATCTTTTATATAACGAATTTTAGCCAAATTTTCTAAAAAATTGAACTCTTTAATCTTCTCAAAAAAAATGGGGTACTCAATAGTTCTATCTGCGTTTGATTTTATTTCTGAAAGTTTCTTATTATAATACTCCTTCATTTTCTCTAAAGAATTGTTATATTTAGCTTGGTCTTCAACTTTTTCTTGTTTTAATTGACTTAGTTCTCCACCTAAAATAGAGACTTTTCTTTCCAAATCTTCTTTGCTTGAATCCATAAAAGATTGTTATTTTTAGCCTATTTAAATCTTTCTTTTTTTACTACTATATAGTAACTCATTAATTAAAAAACCCATCCAACTAACTATCATTTATAACTATCCTTATTTAAATCCCATCAAAAGTTAACATTTTTATATTATTATCCGCTTGAATTAGAATGACAAAGAAATTTTATGTTACAACACCTATTTATTACCCTAATGATATCCCCCACATAGGACATGCATACACGACCATTGTAGCGGATGTTTTAGCCAGATGGAACGCTCTTAAAGGTAAAGATGTTTATTTTCTGACAGGAACTGATGACCATGGAAAAAAGATTGCTGACACTGCAAATAAGAATGGCAAAGCTCCAAAAGAATTTGTTGATGAACTTGTCCCGAAGTTTAAAGAAGCATGGGAAAAACTCGGAATAAAATACGACCGGTTTATAAGGACAACCGATAAAGATCATGAAAAACTTGTAAAAGAGATGCTCCAAAAGTCATATGACAACGGGGACATTTATTTAGGAGAATATGAAGGGCTTTACTGTACTGGATGTGAGGCTTATTACACAGAAAAAGATTTAGAAGAAGGAAATTGTCCAATCCACAAAACTCCTGTCGAAAAATTAAAAGAAAAAAGTTATTTTTTCAAGTTAAGCAAATATGAGAAAAAACTTTTGAAGTTGTACAAAGACAACAAAAAATTCATTTTGCCCGAAAGAAGAAGGCAAGAAATTATAAGTCGTGTAAGTGAAGGGTTAAGGGACTTAAGTATTTCAAGAACTTCATTTAAATGGGGAATTACTCTTCCTTTTGACAAATCCCACATATGTTATGTTTGGTTTGATGCACTTTTCAATTATATTTCGGGGTCAAGAAATAAAAAATACTGGCCTGCTGATATTCATTTAATTGGAAAAGATATTCTTTGGTTTCACGCTGTTTACTGGCCGGCATTTTTGTTTAGCGTCGGAGAAAAGCTCCCAAAAAGTATTTTTGCTCATGGATGGTGGACTTTTGACAAGGAAAAGATTTCAAAGTCTCGTGGGAAAGTAATAAACATAGATGAATTAATTTCAATTACAAATAATAAGGATTCTGCAAGATATTTTTTATCAAGAGCAACTCCTTTTGGTGACGATGGGGATTTTAGCGAGAAAGCTTTAATTGAAAGACACAACAACGAACTTGCAAACAAGCTTGGGAATTTAGTCAGCCGGGTTTCAGGACTAATTGAAAAAACTGGCATTGAAAAGACTCCAAATAAGCTCATTAAAAAATTGAATGAAAAGAAAATTGATAAATTAATGGAAAACTATGAACTCGATAAAGCCTTAAATGAAATTTTTGCATTTATCGACGTGTGCAATGAATATGTGCAGAATAAAAAACCATGGGAAACAAAGGATAAAAAAGTTCTTTATGAATTAAAGGATTCAATTTTAAAAATTGCAGAACTCCTTGGCCCGTTTATTCCAGAGAGCGCTGAAAAAATAAAAAAACAATTTAGCGAAAAGAAAATTGTTAAGGGGGAACCATTGTTTGTGAAAGTTGAGATTGAAAATGGAAGTAATGATAATATTAATAAATCGGGGCATCTTGAGAAAGTAAAGGAGAAAATAGAAGGAATAATGACAACAAATGAAGTTAATTTTGAGGAATGGTCAAAACTTGATTTAAGAGTTGCCGAAATAAAAAAAGTAGAGGATATAGATGGTGCAGATAAATTGTATAAATTAACTCTTGATGCCGGAGATGTTGGAGCAAGGGTAATTTGCGCCGGAATTAAAGAATTTTATAAAAAGGAAAAACTTAAGGGTAAAAAAATAATTTACTTTTCAAATTTGAAGCCAAGACTTATGAAAGGAATTGAGTCAGAGGGAATGCTTCTTGCTGCAGTGTCAAAAGACCATAAATCTGTTGTTTTAATTTCTCCCGAAGGAAGTATAGAAAATGGTTCAAGAGTTGGATAGTAGAAGATATACTTTCTAAAACATCTTTTACAACATCTCTTTTAGGATATATGTTTTTAAATATAATCTTTAAACAATATATTAATCTTATAAATTTGGTTTGAATTTTTTTAGGTATGGAAGAGAATTATTTGAGGGTTATAAAAGAGGCGTATTTAAAGTGCAGATATTATCCGGAATATTTTAGTGAAGGTTACTCTATTGATTTCAAGGTTTCTGAATCCCCTAATCCTGTTATTAAGAGGGTTCTAATAAATGGAGAAAAACTTTTTAGGGAACCGGAAGAGAGAGGTTCTGGCCTTGTTCAGGTTTTAATCGGGTACGAGGGGGAAAAATCTTCCAAAGTCATAATTTATGGATTAAGAGAAGATGTAGGAAAATTTTTTATCGTTCCAAATGAAGAACTTGTTTTTGATGAACCGCCAAATCCTGAGATTTCAGATAAATAGTCGAATATATACATCTGATTATATATTTTGTAATAATATGCAACTGAATATATATTTATAACAAATTATAACAATTTAATGAGGGAATTTGTTTTAATGAAAATGGAAGAGGAAGTTTATATGATTTGTGAAATTTATTCGAGCTTTCTTTCAGATTCCTATCTAATCGAGTTTGAAGGAGTTGGAGATCATGAAGTGATTGTTCACGAAGATTTAATCACTAAACTTGATGAACATTCCGGGCTAGTCAAAGTGACACTCGTTGAGGAACGTGAGAAGGAGTCAAGAGTCCATATAAGTAACAGTTGGGATCAATCGCAAGTGTGGTTTGACATTGCAAACAAAAATTTAATTGGTCTTCCTTCCTCTAAAAAATTTTATATTAAGGACTAATTATTTGCTTCTAAAGATTCCCTATTTTATCCAAAAAACCTTTTGAATCTCTCAAAAAGTGTTTCTTTATCTGTGTCAGAATCATATTCTTCATCAACCAATCTTGCTGCGATTTCCTTGTATGCACGGGCGGGTTTTGATTTTGGATGAAGGTAAACTATCGGTTTTTTATTTTTCAGGGCATCCTGAATAAGTATGTCTTCAGGAATCATCCCAAGGACAGGAATTTCAAGCATTTCTTTTACCGTTTCAGGAGAAAGTTCGTATCTGTTTTTTCTTACCCGGGTCATGATAATTCCTGTAACTGGTTTTTTCATTCCTTCAGCAATTTTAATCGTTTTTAAGGCATCAGTTATAGCAGGCATTTCAGGGTTTGACACAAGGATTATCTCATCAGCCATCTCCATTACGCAGATTGCTTCTTTTCCAAGTCCGGCTGAACAGTCCAAGATTACAAATTCAGCAAGGTTTTTGAAATCTTCCTTGAAGTTTTTCAATTTTTCCATTTTTAACTTTTTCAATTCACTAATTGAGAGAGATGATGGAATTATTTTTATCCCGGACTCATGAAGATAAACCGCTTCATAGGGGTGTGCCTTTTTTTGCAGGATATGGTTTAAGTTTATTGGAACTTCAGGTGAATTGAGGTGTATCCCGACATTTGGAGTGGACATATTAGCGTCAATTATAAGAACATCTTTATTGAAATATTTCATCGCTGCTCCAAGGTTAATGGCAGTTGTTGTTTTTCCAACTCCTCCTTTCCCCGATGCAATAACAATCATTCTTTTCATTTTGCCTGCAACCTCTTTTTTGTCATATCTATAAAGTTTTCCAGCATTTCTGCATATTCTTTTAGTTTATCAAGGGTTATATTTATTTCTTTTCCCCTGAATATAATTTTAAGAGTTACATTCTTTCTGAATTCACCGATTCTTTCGGTTTTTAAGCTTTCAATTTTTCTCAGCATCATAAAAAAGTCAATTGTTTCAAGGGCATTACTGTCTTTTTTTAAAAGTTTTTTTATTTCATTGATTCTCCCTATTGCATTGTCCGAAACTTCATTCACTTTCCCTTTATTTTTCGCATCTTTTAAAATTTGAATAATGCATATATCAATCATTTTCCTCCATCTAAGAAGAAGGTTCATAATTACGTCACAGGTTTTTGTGTATTTGAGACTGACATAAAGAAGGTGGTCAGCACTTATTTTTTCTTGAATAATCTCTTCCATTCAAATTTTCTTTGATTTCTAAGTTAAAACTAGAGACTGTTACGTCATAAACCTTTTTATAATTATCCTCTAAGTTGAAAGCTTAAGGATTGCTTCAGCTAAATCTTTTGTTTTTTCCAAAGTTTCTTTAGCCTTTTTAAAAGAACACCCCGTTTTTTTCATGACAGTCTCAATGTCTTCTTTAGAAATCTCACCCTCCCTTGAAACTTCTTTTATGTCTCCCGAAATCTGAAAGCTCGTATTTCCCTGCATTTTTATCTTCATAATGCTGGGGTTTTCAATAATAATTAAATTCCCATCGCTTTTTTCGATTGTAACCTTTTGAGCAGGAACTTCTTCCTGGGAAATTCCCATTTTTTTCATCATTCCCTGCATCTGTTTTGGGTCAATTCCGCCAAACATTTCAACTTAAAAACAAGCCTAAGCCAATTCTAAATCCCACAATTAGGATAATAAAAGCTATCACGTGAACTGGTTTTAGCATAAATTTACTTGCATATTCTTCCTTATAGTTTACAAGTCCCCCAAATCCGGATGGAAGACTAATTCCTGGGTTTTGTGCCATAGGATAAAACTAATAACCGCCCCTATAAAAATGTTTTTGTGAATTGGTAATCACACATTTTTTAAATTCATTTCATTTTATCTTTATATGGCGGATTTTGATTCGAATGCAGTCGAGGAAAAGTGGCAAAAATATTGGGAAGAAAAAGGAATTTTTAAGACAAAATTTGCCAAAAAAGGCCGAAAAGAAATTTTTTCAATTGATACTCCTCCCCCGACAGTTTCTGGGAACATGCATATGGGGCATGCATTTAGCTATTCTCAGGAAGATTTTATTGCAAGGTTTATGAGGATGCATATAGGGAGTGTTTTTTATCCGTTTGGAACTGATGACAATGGGCTTCCTACAGAGAGATTAGTTGAGAGACTAAATAAGGTGAGAAGTGTCAACATGTCAAGGTCCGAATTTATTGCACTTTGCCTTAAAACTTTAAAAGACATTTCGCCCGAGTTCGTAAACGACTGGAAGAGACTTGGCATTTCCTGTGACTTCTCAAAAATTTATTCTACAATAGACCGGGAAGCTCAGAAGATTTCTCAAAAATCTTTTATTGATTTATACAAAGAGGGGCATGTTTACAAAAAAAGTTTTCCTACAATCTGGTGTCCAGAATGCCAAACTTCAATTGCTCAGGCAGAGCTTGAAGATAAGGAACTTGGAAGCCTATTTTCAACTTTAAAGTTTGAAGTTGATACCCAAAAGGGCACAAGCGGAAAAGAATTTTTAATTGCGACAACACGGCCTGAACTTCTTTATGCATGTGTCGCAGTGTTTGTAAACCCAAAAGACAAAAGGTACTCTAAACTTGTCGGAAAAAAAGCAAAAGTTCCATTATTCAATTTTGAAATTCCGATAATTGCTGACAATTCAGCCGACATAAATAAAGGAACAGGCGCTTTGATGGTTTGCTCTTATGGGGATAAATATGATGTTGAAGCGGTTGGAAGGTATAATTTAACACCAAAAACAATAATTGGAAAAGACGGGAGAGTGGAAATTCCCTCTTATCAAGGTTTAAAAGTAAAAGAGGCAAGAAAAAAAATTTTAGAAGACCTTGAAAAAAACAAACTGGTAAAAGAGCAAAAAGAAATAATTCACACAGTGAATGTTCATGACAAATGCGGAACTGAAATTGAATTTGTGGATTCCCCTCAGTGGTTTATAAGAGTATTAGACAAGAAAAAAGAATTAATAAAACAAGGCGATAAAATTAATTGGCATCCAAAATTTATGAAGAAGAGATATGAAAATTGGATAAATGGCCTTGAATGGGATTGGTCAGTTTCGCGTAACAGGCACTTCGGGGTTCCTATTCCTGTTTGGGAATGTGAAAAATGCAGGGAAATAATTCTGCCAAATGAAAAAGATTTGCCCGTAGACCCTCTTGAAACAAAAAAAGTTTGTCCCGTGTGTAAAAACGAAGCAATCCCTGAAAAAATGGTTCTTGATACTTGGGCAACATCTTCAGTCACTCCTCAAATTGCGGGAAATTTATTCGCTGGAAAAATCAACCTTCCTTTTAGTTTAAGGCCCCAGGCGCATGAGATAATAAGGACATGGACATTTTATACAATTGTTAAGGCTTACTTTCATGAGAAAAAAATTCCATGGAAAAACATTATGCTTTCAGGATATGTAACTCTTTCGGGCGAGAAAATGTCAAAGTCAAAAGGGAATGTTATTAACCCTAAAGAAGTCATTCTAAAATATGGGGCTGACCCAATTCGTTTTTGGGCAGCAGGTTCAAAATTGGGTTATGACTTGGATTACCAGGAGAAGGATATCGTAACTGGCAAAAAGTTTGTAAATAAACTTCTAAATGCTTCAAGGTTTGTTTTTATGAATCTAAAAGATTACGATGGAAAAAAGAAGCCAAAGAAATTGGAAAAAATAGATGAATTATTTTTAGATAATTTGAATGAACTTATAAAAAGTGTGACAAAACATTTTGAAAGTTACGATTATTCATCTGCAAAACAGGAAATTGAGCAATTCTTCTGGGGAGACTTCTGTGGAAATTATCTTGAAATTGTCAAAAAAAGAGTTTATCAGGGCAAAGGTGAAAAAAAATTATCTGCAGAATATTCTCTTTACAATTCACTTATCACAATATTAAAATTAATCGCCCCAATTATGCCGTTTATCACTGAAGAAATTTATCAGGAAAATTTCAAAAAGTTTGAGAAAACTCCGTCAATTCACATAAGCAGTTGGCCAAAATACAAGAGTAAACTGAAAAAAACATCACAACTTGATGATTTTTATGAAATTCTCTCAAAAATTCGTCAGGAAAAAACAAAGGAGAAAAAAGCAATGAACTCGGAAATTATCTTAACTTTGGAAGAAAAATTTATGAAGAGGTTTGAAGGAATGATTGAAGACCTAAAAGATGTTACAAATGCAAAAGATATTTTGAAAGGAAAAGAATTTAAAGTTGAATCTATGTGATGTCAAATATAAATTGTTAAAAAGCCCACCAGATTGGGAGATTTATGGAATTAGTTGCAAAGTTTTACTATGATGAAAAAATTTTTTCTAATGTTGCTCTAAATTGTAAACATGGGAGCCGAGAAATAGACACTTCCTTTTATGGTTTTAAGAAAAGTTTGTTTGACAAAAATTTAGATTATCTTATCCTAGACCCTTCAGAACTAGAATGGAAGGAAAATCATAGCCTAGAAGTCTTTCGTTTTTCTAGAGATTCAGATAAAGAGGTCCTAAAAAATATACTCTTAACAATAGTCTCCAGTACGGAGTTCCCCCCATATAAAGTCAAGTGTACAGATGAA
>JAUYLQ010000054.1 GCA_030699005.1 archaeon | reverse complement strand
TCCATATTTTTGGAATTCTGTATTTTTGAGCTTCAAGAGGATTAGGAAGGTGTTTTACAGCCATATCAAGAACAACTTCGTAAAGTGCAGCATTTTCCCATACCCATTTTTGTCTTTCTTCTTTTGGAAGGCTTTCATCGTAAATTTTGTAAATATCTTTGAAACTTATATTTTTCTTTTTCATAAAAGGGATTGAAAGGGCCCAATTTTCTCTTGCAGAACCAAAAGCAACGCTTCCATCATTTACATTCACCCTCCATTTTTTAGCATATTCACTTTCAGCAATTTGTTCAATTAAATGATTGAAACTTTCAATTAATTTCATAAACCTTTCCTGCATTTGCTCGGGTGTGAATTTAAGTTCATTAATCAGCCTGTCAACTTTATTTATAAAAAGAATGGGTTTTACTCTTTCTTTCAGGGCCTGCCTCAAAACAGTTTCAGTTTGGGGCATTATTCCTTCAACAGCACAAACAAGGACAAAAGTTCCATCGATTGCTCTCATTGCTCTTGTCACATTTCCTCCAAAATCAACGTGCCCAGGAGTGTCAATAAGATTGATTAGGTATTCCTCTCCCATGTAACCGTGAACCATAGAAACATTTGCAGCATCAACAGTCATAAGCCTCTCCTGTTCATCGGAATGCTGCCATGTTGCCATTCCTTCCTCAAGGTCCCCGGCATTTTTTGAAGCCATCATCCCTGCTGCAGCAAGAAGGTTGTCAGTAAAAGCAGTTTTTCCGTGATGAATATGCGCCGAAGTTGCAATATTCCTTATATTTTTTTGTTCTGAAATTAGCCTGTGTATTTTATCAAGACTAGATTCTTTTTCTACCATGAATAAGTTTTGCAAAAATTAGTTTATAAAACTTTTTACAAAAGTTTTATTGTATTAAGGATAAAAATATGCTCACTATCTTGCAGAATCAGCCTGAGCTTCAGATTCCTTTCTTTTTCTTAAAGCTGAGCTTTCACCATTTTCTTCGTAAGCAAGGACTATTTCTTCAGCAAGAGTTTGGAAAAACTTTTTCTTTTTTCCAAAAGCTTTGTCGCTTGCCCCATGAACTATATTTTTAAGGGCAAGGTTTACTCTTCTTATTGGGGAAACATCAACTGCCTGGGGGTATCTTGCACCGCCATATTCGATAATTGTGGTTTCATCCCGAGGGCTTATTTTTTCAATCGCCCGAACTAAAACTTCAACGGGATTTTTTCCTGTTTTCTTTTCTACCATTCGGAAAGCTTCAAGAACTATTTTTGTATTTTTAGAAAATTTTCCGGTTGAATGACCAACTTCAAGTCTGTGTTTTTTTCCTCTGTGTCCGGTTAAAGCAACTTTATTTATTAATCTCTCAACAATGTTTATCCTTGTCTGTCCGTGTTTTATAACATTTCTTCCTTCTGATTTCAAAATCAATTTTGGCTCAAGGTTTATTACTCCTTTTAATCCAGGGTCAACAATATTTATTTCAGAGATGTCCCACATATCAAATATTTTAAAATTCGGCCTTTTACCTTCAATTTTAATTTCTTCTTTTTCTTCTTCCATTTTTAATCTGATGATTTAACCCCCGCATCACTTTCACTTATAATCTCTTCCAATTTTTGAAATAAATCATTCTCTCCGACAGTAATTGATATCATTGTTATCAAATCGTTTTGTTCAACTAACACAATTCCATTTCCCATAGAATAGGTCATAGCCTTGCCTTTTTCGAATTGTGCAACTTTATTTTGAAGAAAGTAATTCTTAACTCTTTCATTATAATCTTTGGTTAAAATTAAGTATCTCTGGGTCATTTTAATTAATTTCTCCTTTTGAAATTTTTTCAAGGTCATTTAATAATTTTTCATTTTTAGTTCCAATTTCCACCTTGAATACTTCTCCAATATTTGCTATGTGGATTGATTCATTGTCTTTAAGCATAAGAAGACCAAATCCTTCTTTTAATTCGTAGAGGAGTTCGTTATTATCTGCGTAATCATTTTCGATGATTCCATCCAAATAAGGCACAACTCTTCCATAATATCTTTTTTCAGAAAATAAAAATCCTTTAACCATTTTATATTCTACCCTTCCGAAGATTTTTGCAAAGAATAATCTTCGCAGGGTTGCTATTTAATTTATTTATCATCTTCTACCCTTTTGAATTTGTCCAAGCCACAATCTGTGAAGAGGCTGGTCATTTACTTTTATTACTTTATATCTTATTCCTGGAATGTCCCCTTTACTTTTTCCCTGCTTCCCACCAATTCTTTCAATCATAACTTCATCATGTTCATCAATAAACTTTTGGGCAAGGTTTCCCGGAATAAAAGCACCAACAGTTTTTCCATTTTTTGTAAGTTGAACTTTGCAGCATTTTCTCATAGCTGAATTTGGCTGTTTTGCTTCTTTTTGAAATTTTGAAAGAACAATTCCTTTTGCCTGATTTGCCCCCCCAAGAGGGTCCGACTTAGCATACAAGTCAAGAGTGTGAGCCTTGTAACCTCTGTCTTTCCATCTAAATTTCTTCCTATCCTTTACTTTTTTAAATGCGCTTTTTAATCCCATTTTTGTATGAATACTCTTAAGAAAATTAGTTTTTAAAGGTTACTCTGTTTAAAGTAAACAACATTAATCCTTTATTTTTCTTTTACTTCATCAAGTATTATCCTTTTTTCAAGTCCGCCACGGCTTTCAAATTTATCCCTTCTCAATTTCTCAAGGTCTTCCTGATAAAACCCGTAAAAATTGCAAATTGCGTTGACGACTTCCTGTATATCTGCAAGTTCATCCAGAGCGCCATCTTTTAGGAATTCATTGACCTCTTCAATTAATTTTTCTTTTAATTTTTTTTCATATTCGGTTTTAGAAGCAATGTGATAAGAATATTCAAGCTTCTCTAATTTAAGAATTTCAATAATTTTATCCCTGACTAATTTATCATACTTCATTAAAATTATATTTTAGAATTATTTATAATAATTTATATTCAAAAATTTAAATAACTCTGTAATCAACTTTAAAAAAATCTTTTAAAATGCTTTTCATTTCCAAAAGTCTTCTTTTGTTTCTTCCAATGAGAGCGGCTTTATTTTCAGAGCCGGCATTGACAATTATCTCACTGGGGTTAATCTCAATTTCTTTGAATGAGACAGGGGCAATAACTGACTGGATAAAGGGTCTTGCATCCTGGATTCCCCTCGGAATCGGGATAATTCTTACTCTTTTTCTTATTATGTCAGACATCTTTCTCAGGTTTTCCCCGTTTCTTCCAAGAGCTCTTGGAATGTCCTGCTTTGGAACGCAGAACATCAAAATGTCATTGTAGCTAAAACAGTATCTTGTTCTGATTCTTGTTATTTTTTCAAATAAGTTTAGATGTCGAAGGTCCTGCATGTCAATTGTATTCACCATGTTATAATTCTCTATATTAAGTCAATTTATAAAATTGTTGTTTTTTAATTTTCACTTTATATTTAAATCCTTTAAGAATTGCTATTTTGTCGTTGGAAATTGAAATCACTGGTTACTTGCTTCAACAACTTGGGTACTTGCAGTCTTTTTTAATTTTTCATCTTTGGATAAAGAGCCAATAACTTTCACAACAAGACCTGGAAGACCTGTTCCGACAGGAACGGGCTGGTTCAGGATGATGTTCTCAATTACGCTTTCTAATTTGTCTGTTGAGCCTTTAATTATTGAGTTTACAAATTGCTTTACAGGAGTTTCAAAAGTTGCTCTTGCAAGAATTGAAGCCTTTTGGGCAATTATCCCCATTCTTGTCACACCTTTAACTTCTCCTGTGTTTGTCATCGCATCAGCAATTAGTTCAAGATGTTTAATGTGAATGTCAAGTCCCTGAGAATCAAGAACTTCCTTAATCTCATTTATTATAAGCTGCCTTGCTGATTCAATCCCAAGAATTCCAGCCACTTCATGAAGGTCATTTGAAATTATTCTCTTTTTGTCCACTTCTTTTAGTTTCATCATTTCTTTCAAGTTTGTTCCAAGAGTTATAACGGCAAAGTCCTTTCCTCTTTTAACGATTAAAATTTGTTCAATTCCTTTTATTCCCGAAATAATAGACTTCTTTAGTTTCTCTTTTAATTGATAAATCTCTTTGAATCCGCTTTCAGTTGTATTGATGACAAGTGAGTTTCCTTTATTTTTGACATCAAAACCCATTTCTTTCAACTTATCACAAACTTTGTTTATAGTCGAATGATTTTTTTTAAGTTCATTCTGGTCAAGGTTAATTGTTATTTTTTTGTTTCCAAAATCAAGATTAATCTCTGACGAAATTTCCTTTAGAGTAACTTCTTTTATCCGTTTTGCAAATGTTTTTGCAGATTCTTCATTATTATAATCTTTTTCAAGATAAACTTCCATTTTTGGGGAGGAAGGTTTCTTTCTGGCGTCGAAAATTTCAATAATTCTTGGAAGTCCTGTTGTAACCTGCATTTCAGCAACACCTGCCATGTGGAAAGTATTAAGAACCATCTGTGTTGATGCCTCACCAAAAGATTGTGCAGTAACAAGACCAACTGCCTCACCAGGAGAAATTTTTTCTTTCAAATGAATCTTTGAGACGTCATATCCGTCAATCCCATACTTAAACTGAATAATATTATTTCCTGAATCTCTAATTGTTCCGTCATATTCAACTCTCATATCCTGAAGTGCATTTGCAAGACGTCTGTAAAGGTAACCTGATTTTGGAGTTCGGAGGGCTGTATCCATAAGTGAATCTCGACCAGTAATTGCCTGAAAGAAGAATTCATCCGGTCTAAGTCCTTTTATAAATGCACTTTTGATAAAGCCTCTTGCTTTTGGTGAAAGGTCTCCTCTTTTGAAAAAAGGAAGGGTTCTTTGAGTATATCCTATGCCAATTCTTCCCCCGGCAAAAGCCTGTTGTCCAACGCAGGATGCCATCTGGGTTATATTCAGGATGTTTCCTCCACCACCGGATTTAATCATGTCACTAACAGGGTTTGTATCCGGAAATTTTTCTTTTACCATCGCACCGATTTTTGTTCGGACTTCATTCAGAACCTTAAGAAGGTGAATTTCCCTTGACTCTTCAGAAGACTTTCCCGGAATAAGTTCAATTGTGCCATTCTTGTAGGATTCAATAATCTCTTCAGCCTTCTTTTCAGTTGCTTTTATTATTTTTTCACTTTCATCTATTGTTTCAGAATCAAGGTCAAAGTCTTCAACTGAAGCAGTAATTCCAATATCAGACAGATAGTTTTTACCGAGGTTGAAAGCTTTTCTTATAGATTCAAATGAGGCGTTTCTCCCGTATTTCTGGTCAATGATTTTTACCAATTCCCCATTTTCATCCCCGAATGTGCTCTTGTCAATTTCTCCCCTGACAATTTTTCCTTTTTTAATTTCAATTGAGCTGCTTGAAAAATCAATTTCAGGGATGATTAGTGAAAAAATTTCTTTCCCACTAATTGATTTCTTTGAAATGTCAGAGTCAATTCCTGACCTGTAAAGAAGCTGGTTTGCATCCTCTTTTGTGAACTCTCTTTTTCCAAGAATATAATTCCCGGTTATAGCATCAACAATGCATCCGATAAGGTTTGTATTGTTTTTTGGAGAAATTAAATTTTGTTTAACATCAAGTAAAATTTTTGCTTCTGACCTTGCTTCTTCATTTTGAGGAGAGTGGATATTCATTTCATCCCCATCAAAATCTGCATTATAAGGATTTGCTGCAGCAGGGTGAACTCTAAAAGTTCTTCCTGGAAGAACTCTTGCATAATGTGCCATAAGGCTTGCCCTGTGAAGAGATGGGTGTCTGTTGAACAAAAGAATATCCCCGTCTCTAATATGTCTTTCAACCTGATAACCAGGTTTTAGTTCTCCGATAATTTCTTCCTGAAGTTCGGCAGTTATTTTTTTCTTTCTCCCATCAGGCCTTATAATATAATTCGCCCCAGGCCATTTTTCCCCGTTTTTTATAAGTTCAATTAATTTTTCTTTGTTCAAGTCATTAACCGTTTCTGCAACTGTCACGACTTTTGCAATTTCAAAAGGGATTCCAACCTCATTGATATGAATATTTGGGTCAGGGCTAATAACAGTCCTTCCGGAATAATTAACTCTTTTTCCCGCAATATTTTTCCTTATTCTTCCCTCTTTACCTTTTATTCTTTCTGTAATTGTTTTTAATGGCTGACCACTTCTGTGTCTCGCAGGGGGAACTCTTGCAACAGTGTTATCAAAGAAAGTTGTAACGTGGTATTGAAGCAAATCCCAAAGGTCTTCAATTATCACTTCAGGGGCTCCGGCGTTTAAGTTTTCCCAAAGTCTCTGGTTTGCACGGATAATGTCTGAAAGTTTGTGAGTTAAATCATCCTCGCTTCTTTCACCTGATTCCAAAATAATACTTGGGCGCACAGTTACAGGAGGAACAATTAATGAATTTAGAACGGCCCACTCAGTTCTGCATGTTGTGGGGTCAATTGCAATTTTTCTCAATTCTTCATCAGGAATTTTAACGAGTTGTTCCCTGATTTCGGTTGGAAAAAGTCTAGTTTTTCCATTATAGAAACTTGTCGGTTTGTCCAACTTTATTTTTTCCTGAAGGGCTTGGCAATGAGGGCATTTTTTATTGTCCTTTGCTTTTTTTGCTCTTTCTCCCGGAGAATACTTTTTAAAATCTTTGTCATCAATCATAAGTTTTCCGCATTCGTGACAAAAGCATCTAAGTCCAAGTTCAATAACAGGGACATATTTTAAGTGAATTATTGGTTTAGCCAAATCAATACTTCCAGGGTGGCCAAGGCACTCTTTAATTTTTCCACCGCATGTTCTGCATCTTACTCCTGAATCAATTGCTCCAAGTCTTAAATCCATTAATCCCCCGTCAACAGGATATCCGTCGATATCATAAAGTTCCGGAGTAACTATTTTAGCAACTGAAATTTTTTTTATCTGTTCGGGGCTGAGTAATGAAAACTTTATTTCCCCGACTTTTTTACTTATTGTTTTTTTCATTTTATTTGTGACTCTTGTTTATTCGTATTTATTTTTTAATCCAAATTTAGTATTTACGTGAAGACCTTGTAATTCTTCAACTAAAAGTTTGAAAGCATATGAAATTTCAACAGGTTCAACTTCTTCAGAATGGCATTCAGGGCACGAAGTTTTTGCTCTTATTTTGTCTTCTATTGCAATTGAACCGCATTTAGTGCAGATTGGAAGAATGACTTTATCTGAATCATACCTTTCTTTTAATAATAGAGATGCCCCATGGGCAACAAGTGCCTGTTGCTCCATTTCACCAAGTCTAAGGGCTCCTCCACGGGACCTTCCTTCAATTGGCTGCCTTGTTAAAAGTGCAATTTTTCCTGAAGCTCTACCATGAAGCTTATTTGCAACCATATACTTTAATTTTAAATAATATAAATTTCCAATGAAAATTTTAGATTGAATTTTTTTTCCTGTAACTCCGCTTCTCATAGTTTCTTTCCCGTCATATCTGAATCCAAGGTTTTTCAATTGTTCTTCAAGATCTTTTTTTGTTTCTCCTCCAAAAGAAGTTCCGTCAACAACTTCTCCCCGGAGGGATGCAGTCTTTCCTGCAAGAAGTTCTAACAAATATCCAACAGTCATACGGCTTGGAAGACCATGGGGATTAAACATAATGTCTGGCCTTATTCCAGAGTTTGTGAAAGGAATATCTTCTTCGTCGACAATAGCACCTATAACTCCTTTTTGACCGTGAGAAGTTGCAAATTTATCCCCAAGTTCAGGAATTCTTAAATCTCTTGTTTTAACCTGAACAATTTTATTGCCTTCATCATCAATTGTGATAAATGCAGATTCAACAACTCCTTTTTCTTCCTGACGAAGTGTTACGCTTGACTCTTTTTTTGTCCTGACAGAAATTTCTCTTGCTTCAGATAAAAATTTTGGGGGGGAAGTTTTACCGATTAAGACTTCTCCTTCATTTATGTCTGCTTCGGGTCCGATTATTCCGTCATCTTCAAGAAGTCTATAAAGAGATTCCATTTTATACCCTGAAACATCTTTTTCAGGAATTACTATTTCATCCCTAAGTCCTCCTGCATAATTCATCTCTATTGCAGAATATGGCCTAAAGTAAAAGCTTCTCCCGACGCCTCTTTGGAGACTTCCATTGTTAAGAACAAGAGCATCTTCCATATTATATCCTTCATAAGTCATTATAGCAACAGTAAGATTTTGACCTGCAGGATATGTATTTAGAGTATCATAAACAAAACTTCTCACTAATGGTTTTTGAGGATATTGTAAAACTGAAACATCTGTATCAAGCCTGCATAGATAGTTTGCAGCATAAAGTCCAAGTGCCTGTTTTTGGGTTTTTGAACCTCTGTTAAGTCTTGACGACTGGTCGTGATTCCCATAAGGAACTAAACTTGTAACTGCACCAAGAAATGCAATAGGATCAACTTCGACATGTGTGTGCTCAGTGGTGATTTCTTGATCATTAAGGGCAATCAAGGTACTTTCTTCTTCTGAAGCGTCAAGATACTCAACTATTCCCGATTTTACAAGGTCTATCCATTTAAAGTTTCCCTGTTCCAGTTGGATTAAGTGTTCATCTTTTAATTTTGAAATTCCGTTTTCAACAATTATTAAAGGTCTGAGAGCTCTTCCGGGTTCTGTTGAAATTGATATAGCCTGAAGTCCTTCTTTTTCATGAATGCTAAGTTCAACCGGAAATTCTCCTGCCCTTCTTTTTTCTTTTATAAAGTTTGAAAAGTTTTTTGGATTTTCAACATTTCCAATGTAACTTCCGTTAAAAAAAACCTCAAAACCTGATGAAATTTCCTTGCTCAGTCCGGATTTCTCAAGCTCTTTTATAAATTTGTCTTCATTCAAATCAATTCTTGTTGAAATTTTACTCATAAGAGCAAGGTTTTTTCTAAGGCCAATTTCTGTTCCTTCAGGAGTTTCAATAGGACAGAATCT
>JAUYLQ010000052.1 GCA_030699005.1 archaeon | reverse complement strand
GAAATTGCAAGAGCCCTTTTTTCCAGCTCTTTTTTCGGTATTTTTTTATCCCTTTCTTTTATTTCCTTTTTTGTGTAATCAACCAATTCATCCATAAATTCAGAATAAAGAACGTTTTCTCCAGACCTCGAAGACATTTTTCCTGAGGGTAGTCGTACTTCTGAAAACGGAATAAATCTGCATTTTTTTGCATTTTCAAATTTCATTAATTCAAGTGTTTTGAAAAGTTGCGCTATGTGGAGAGATTGTTCAGAACCAATAATGTAAATACTCTTTTCAATTTTGTATTTTTTAAATTTTATTTCCGCAAGTGCAAGGTCTTTTGCAGAATAAAGAACTGTTCCATCCTTTCTTAGAAGAACCCAAACTCCCAAGTTTTTGTCTTCAAATTTTATAATTGTTGCACCATCACTAATTTTTGCAATTCCAATTTTTATAAGTTCGTTAGAGATTTCTTTTCCCCTTTTCTCAACTTCACTCTCAAAAAAGTGAACATCGAAATGGGTATTTAATTCCCGGTATATCTTTTCCCAAGATTTGATGGATAACTTTCTTGTTTTTTCCCAAAGTGAGTTTATTTTTGAGTCTTCTTTAGATTCAAGTTTTCTGTTTATATCGTCAACTTCTTCCTGACCATTTTTAAGTTTGGATAGCCTCTTTACAGCATCTACATAAATTGAGGCAATCCATTTTTCATCATTTTTTAATTTCTCTCTTGAGTGATATTTTTTATAACACCATATCCATTTTGCAATGTGCATTCCCGTGTCACCGCTGTAATTTGCCCTGACAACTTTTTCACCGTTAAATTCCGAAATTCTTGCAAGACTTTCTCCGATTGAAGTTCCCCTTATGTGGCCCACGTGAAATGCTTTATGGGTGTTGGGTTGCGAGAATTCAATCATGGTGCGCTCTTTTTTTCCAATGTTATTATCCCCAAAATTGTCTCCTTCTTTTTTTATTTTTCTCATTGTTTCAAGTGCAAGGTTTCTTCTGTTTAGAAAAAAATTAATATATGGCCCTTCAGTTTCTATATTTTCAAATTCAATAGGGGTGTTTCCAATAGCTTTCCTTATTTCAATTGCAATCTCGTGCGGAGGCATTTTCATAATTCCTGCAAGAACAAAACACGGGAAGGCAAAGTCCCCATAAGAATAATCTTTTGGAACTTCAACTGAAGACATTATTTTTTCATCTTCAGCTTTCACGCCAAGTTTTTTTAGAGCATTTTTTATTATTTCAAAAACAAAATCTTTCATAATGGGTTTAAGAAAGAGAGATTAATAAATTTAATCACTTTAACCCAAGAATTTCTTTAACTTCCTGATGGATTTCTTCAATTGATTTTTTGGCGTCAAGGGTATACAATTCAAAGTTTTTTTTAAGGTATGCAATCATAGGAAGTGTTTTCTTTTCATATACGATAAATTTTCCTTCGAGACCTTTTATTGTGTCATCAGTCCTTTTTTCAAGTTTTAGCCGATTTAATCCTCTTTTTACTGCGGTTTCTTTATCCAATTCAAAATAAAATACAAGGTTTATCAGATCTTTCTTTTTCGCATACTTTGCCTGATCTGTATTCCTTATAAATCCGTCAAGGATATACTTTTTTGAGGTTTTTTTCAGATTTTTTTCAAGGATTTCAAACAGCAATTTATCTGAGAGAAGAATCCCATTTTTGTAATCATTACTTTCTCTGTAACTTACGATTTCTGGATCTTTTGATTCCCTTATAAGGTCTCCGCTTGAAAGGTGGGTGTATCCATATTTCTTAAGAAGTTTTGCCTGAGTTCCTTTTCCTGAGCAAGTCGGGCCAACGAACAAGATTTTTGCCATTCTAATTATTCTGATAAGTAATCTTCACAAGTTTTAAGTATTTTGCTTAAAAGTGAACTGCAAAAATTTTGCAGTATTTTTCAATTCTAACAAACTTATTTAAACAAAAATTCATTATTCTCTTTTATGGAAAAGCTAATTATAATCGGTGCAGGTGTTGCAGGATGGACTGCTGCAATTTATGCTGCAAGGGCAAATCTCGACCCCATAATGTTTACTGGAATTGAAGAAGGCGGGCAATTAATGTTAACAACTATGGTCGAAAATTTTCCAGGGTTTCCAGAAGGGATAATGGGTCCTGAACTTATGAATGATTTAAAAAAACAGGCAGAGAGATATGGAACAAAGGTTATTCAGAAAAGTGTCACGGGGTTTAAAAAAATTAAAGGAGGGTATGAGGTTATTCTGGGAAAAGAAAAGTATTCAGCATCAACAATAATTATCTCAACAGGAGCTTCAGCCAGATGGCTTGGTCTTCCGAACGAAAAAAAGTTTCAGGGAAGGGGACTTCATACTTGCGCAACATGTGACGGTTTTTTTTACAAGGGAAAAGAAATATTTACTGTTGGAGGCGGGGACTCTGCAATGGAAGAAGCAAATTTTTTAACAAAATTTGCAAGCAAGGTCACAATTGTTCACAGGAGAGATACTTTCAGGGCAAGTAAAATTATGCAGGAGAGAATAAACAAGAATCCTAAAATTGAAGTAATGTGGAATTCAGAGATTGTTGAACTTAAGGGAGAACCCCCTTTGAAAAGCATTGTTATAAAAAATACGAAGACAGGTGGAAAAAAAGAGTACAAAACTGATGGGGTTTTTCTTGCAATTGGGCACATACCCAATACAAAAATTTTCGAAGGATTAATCGAATTGGATAAAAGCTTCTTTATAAAAACTGATAAAAGAATGAGGACAAATTTGCCGGGAGTTTTTGCTGCCGGAGATGTTCAGGACCCGGTTTACAAGCAGGCAATTACCGCCGCGGGAACAGGATGCCAGGCTGCGATGGAAGCCGAAAAGTATTATGAAGAAATTGGAGGGAAATAATATAAACTTCTGGGAGATATTATTTTTATGGAATTTAAGGAAACTAAATTAAAAGTTATTTTATCTGCAACCTTTGGCGTTTTGGTTTTTATTTTATTGCAATTTTCCTCTTTTATGATGGTATGCAATCTTCTGTATGTTCAAAATGGAGTCTTTGCAGATTATTCCTCATTATGCGGCCCGTATTTTCCAATTTATACCAATCTTATTTTTGGATTTTTGGGAGCCTTAATTTTTTATATAATTTACAGTCTGTTCCAAAGAAAATAATATAAATTTTTAAAAATACCTTTTTATTTCTTTTTGGATGTTAATGTTTCTAATTTATGCTTCACTTGTTGATGGTTTATTAAGAAACCTTTCTTTTGATATTCCATACACCTCAAAATCTCAGAATATTCCTCTTTCAGATAAGATCCAGTATTCTCCAAAAAATTTTCCAAGGAAAACATTTTTTCCTCTTTATTCTAAGACTTCAAAGATGACTTATGACAACAGATATGGAAGGCACATTAATCTTGAAAGAAGAGTAAAAGGAGGAAAACACTTGAAATGGAAATAGATAAAGACAAGCTGGAAAAGTCTCTTTATAAGAAAAAAGTTGAAAAATCTGAAAAATCTGAAGCTCCAAAATTAAGTAAGGAGGCAGAAATCGGGTTTCATCAGGGAGCGCTTAACACTCTTGCTGCCGAAAGAATTGAGCTTTTAAGGGTTGTAGAGAATGTCCAAAAAATAATGCAGATGCATTTAGGAAGACTTGAAGAGCTGGGGGTTAAGTTTGTAGAAAAGAAATAGGTAAATTTTTAAGCGGCATGCCTCTCAAATAAATATTCATGTGGGGTGCCGGAGGTCGCAAATATCCTTTGGCTCATCCACCACCTAAGTAATGTGGGGGTGCCGGAGTGGTCAAACGGGCTGCCTTTAAGCGGCAGTGGCTTATGCCTACGCAGGTCCGAATCCTGTCCCTCACATTTCCATCATCTAACCAATAACAATAAGGATGATGAAAATGCTCGCCCTCACTTTTTATTTAAATTTAAACCCGTACTTTTTCAAATCAATTTTTTCGTTTTTGATTGTTATTCCCTCGTTTTTGAGCATCTCAATTTTCTTTTTTTGCCCGTGTGCAAAATTTCCGACTTTTCCGTCGGAGTTTATCACCCGGTGGCACGGAGTCTTTGGAGCGTCGGGGTTTTTATTCATTGCTGTTCCAACAGCCCGATATGCTTTTGAGTGCAGGGCTTTTGCGATGTCTTTATAGGTTGTTACTTTTCCTTTTGGAACTTTTCTTAAGATAGAGTAGCACTTTTCGTAAAAATTTTTCATTTGTTATATTTTAGAGTTCAATAAAGATTA
>JAUYLQ010000051.1 GCA_030699005.1 archaeon | reverse complement strand
GGGGGTGTCTGCATAAACAATTATAGCATTTATTTTTTTATTTCCCATAAAATTGATTAAATCATTGATTATGAAAGAAATTTCTATAAATTTATACTGAATATAGTACGCAATCCACTCTTTTAATCTTAATAAAATTATTTTATCAAAAAATATTTTTTTCAAAAAATAAAATTTTTCTCTTTCCAACATTTTGGAAATTCTTATAAGAAGCTCTTTTTGATGAATACTTTCTTTTCCTGAAAATTGATAAAAAGGAATATATTCTTTTCCAACAAAAAAACCTTTTTGTAACCGGTTATGACACCTGAATAACTTTTCTTTATTTTTTAATAATTCTTTTAACAAAAATTCAGATCTCTGTTTTCCATCTATAAAGAAAATAAAATTTTTTTTCATACTAAAAGAAAGAATTATCTTGGATATCTTTTTTTGAATAATCCCTGCAAAATTAATGAAATTATTTAATTTCTTTTTCTTTTTACAAGAATAAGTAATTTTCTTTCCCTTCTTCTTAAAAAATTCTTTTGCAAGTTTAGAGCAAATCTCTTTATTAGGATTTTTTCTTTCCTCTTGGAAAATAACTACTTTATCTGGTTTTTCAATTTTGTTGATTTTTTCTAAAATTTTTAAATATTTCTGATTATTTCCTACAAAGATAAGTAAATCTTGGTAAAATAGCTCAAAAAGTTCAATTTCTCTATAATAAAATTTTATCTCCTTACATAGTTCATTTGTAGTATTTAAAGAGGAATTATACAATCCTTCATAAATCCCTTCTGTTTCATAATCTTCCTCCATTTTGAATTTAACATTATTATCCAGAAAAAATTCTTCAGCTTCATAAGAAAAAGTGATGGGAAGAAAATCCTCAAATTCTTTTTTACGTCTTAGAAATTCCTTAGCCTGTTCTTTATTTTCAATTATGGCTATTTTTTCTACCATCTGAAAAGATGATGTAAACAATTTAAAAGGATTATGTATTTGCAAAACTATTTTTCAGTCTCTAAATCCACATGCAAGAACATTGCAGGAATAAGAAAACTTAAGAAAATTGTGTAGGATTTTTTTGTTAATTCATTTATATTCACGATTTTTTCAATTAGTCTTAAGTATGGGTGAAAGATTATTTTTCTCTTTATAATTTTGAATCTTGCTTTTGAATAATATTTCAATTCATGATAGTTTGTAAAATAATCAAAAGTCATGTATGTGTAAAAACTTTTGTGTGTTGGATCAGACATAGCCCAAACACTTGGGAATATTGGGACAATTATTTTTATTTTTCCACTATTTTTTGTTATTCTCCATAATTCTTCCATTGGCTTGGGAATTTCTGATAGATGTTCAAGAACATTATCACAATAAACAAAATCAAATTCATTATCTTTTAATGGCCATGGATATTTGTCTAAATTGTGAACAATATCAATACCTTTTAATTTTGCAATATCTAAATTTACAAAACCTTCTTTTATGTCCTCTCCACTTCCCAGATTTAGTTTTTTAATTTTATTATTCTGTTTTTTTGATTCCATATTTGAAAATATCTTGTTTTATTTTTTTATAGTTTTTGATTGCAGATGCAAAAGAGTTTATAAAAATGATTATTCTTTGAAAAAACTTTCTATGCCAATACATATTTGAGACAGAATTTCCTTCATCACCATTTTTTTTTGTGATGAATGTCCTTAACAATTGTGTCAAAAAAATTTTTATTTTTCCTTGTAACGAGTCATATCTGAAAGAGTAAACCATTTTTGCATAACTTTGATGCTTGTATATATCATTTTTTTCAGAAATCTTGTAGGAAAAACTTCCAAGATGCATTGATTTAGAAAATCCATTAAAGATAATCTTAAATCCCTCTTTCTTAGCTCTTAGACAATAATCTCTATCGTCTGCTCCAAAAAAGAAATTTTCATCCAATCCACCAATTTTATCAATTAAATTTTTTTTCACAAGAAAAATCGCTCCTCCAACTGTTTCGACTTCTCTCACAAAATCATATTGCCCAATTTCTTTTTGCAAAACTCCTTCTCCAGCACTATCAAAATGTTGGGTTTCTACAAACCCTTTTTTTGAAATTGTTTTATTAGAACAGATAGCTCTTTTCTCTTCTTTTTCAAGTTCGTCAACCATCAAGTTGAGCCATTCTTTTTGAATTGTTTTTATGTCATTATTCATATTGCAAATATATTTTGGAGAATACTTCTTTAAACAATAGTTCCATCCAAAATTGATTGCTGGAGCATATCCAATATTCTCTCTAAGAGTTATCAACTCAACGTCCTTGAATTTTTTAATTACACTCAAACTTTTGTCAGAGGAACCATTATCTATTACAATTATCTTAAGATTTTTATATAATGTTTTTTTAAGAGAATCTAAACAATCATAGACAATTTTTTCCCCATTCCAATTAACAATAAGAATGCAGACTAAAGGAATTTTTTTATTTCTGGAATTTTTATTTTTCATTTTAGATTTTTTTGAAGATATAATATACTGAAACATCATTTATTCTGCCTGTAAATTTTTTAATTAATTTTAAGCTAGTCATTTTTTCTATACGCTTTTTTTGTTCTTTTGGAGATTCGTAATATAAATATAGTTCTCCACCTGTTTTTGATTTTTCAAATTTATATCTTTTAGATAAAGTTCTTCTCATAATGTTGCGGTAAATAAAAAAAGGCCTGAATAATAACGCAAAGATAGATGGGGAATGAGAGCTAAAAATAAAAATTCCTCTTGGTTTTAAAACTCTTTCAATTTCTTTTATTGCCCTATCTCTTTTATTTTCAGGATAGATGCAATCTAATCCATTGAAAGAAAATAAAACTCCATCAAAAGAATTTTCTTTAAATTGAAGATTACATGCATCACCTTCTCTAAAATCAAGATTAGGAAAATTTTTTTTGGCCTGGAGAATTAGAGGTTTAGAAATATCTACTCCTATAACTTTGCAACCAAGCTTGGAGATATAATTTGTTGTTTTTCCTCCTCCACAACCCAAATCTAATACTCTTCCTTCAAGATATTTCTCTATTAACTTTTTTTCTATTGGATTGAGAGGCACTATATTTCCAAATTCCTTAACTCCTTCTAAAGATTCATAATAATCTTTATTCTTGTTCTCCATTTTATTTATAAATACTTTTTTTAATCTTTTTATTTATCCACCAGAAAAACGAAGAGGTTCTTATTAATTTTCTTCCAATGGCTTTAATAAAAGGATAATCTTTTTTGAAATAAATTACTTTTCCCCACCTTTCTTTAAATTCATTAATCCCTTTTAAGTTCCCTCTCGCATTTATTTGCCACCCTCCTAAATCAAATTTTTTGTAACCTTGACTTCTTGCCCAATTGAAAGAATAAAAATAAAGAAAGTTATTTGGATAAAATTTTTGGTATTCTCTTAAAGAAGCAAGAATCTCTACTACTGGAGTTCCATCTTTTCTAAAGATTATCCCTAATCCGGCAATAATTTTTTCATCCTTCTTGCACACAAAAACAAGATTCACTTTTTCTTTTAATGCCTGCAATGGAAGTGGAGGAATTCCTCCTCTTTTCATGGTATCTAGATAAACCTCATAAAAATCCTCTAATTCTTCTTCTGTTAATTTCTCAACAACAAGACCGTTTCTCCTTGCATAATTTATTCCTTTCCGAACATCTTTTTTGAATCTCTTTAACATTTCCTCTTCACTTCCTTCTAAATCAACAATTACTGTTGCATTTATGTCTTTCATGTATGTAAAGTATCAAAAAGCTTTTTAACTATTATGGATGTGAAATTCAATGACAATTTCAATAACTTTTGATATAGAAAAAGACCTACATTCTGGAGATTGTAAAGGAATAACTGATGGAATACCGAGGATTTTATCAATTCTGGATAAATATGGCGTCAAAGCAACTTTTTTTACAACTGCAAAAATAATTGAAAAATTTCCACAGATTTTTCAAGCATTAAAAAAACAAAGACATGAGGTAGCTTTGCATGGTTATGCTCATGAAAGGTTTGACGATTTAACATTTGAAGAGGCAGATGAAAAAATTTCTGAATCAGTAAAGATTTATAGGAAAGTTTTTGGGGAAAATCCTCAAGGTTTTCGTGCTCCACAACATTCCATAGACAAGAAGACTTTAGAAATTCTAAAGAAGAATGATTTTGTTTATGATTCTTCATACACACCTTTTAATATCTTTCAAATACTTTTTTTCCTAAAAAAATTTAGGCACGAACTAAAAGGATTTTTTTCTCCAAGGGAAAAATATAAAATTTTAAAAGATTTTTACGAAATCCCTGTATCTTCTTTTTTAATCCCCTTTGTCTCTCTTCCGTTAAGAGTATTTCCTTTTGCGATGTTAAAAATCTATTTATGGATTCTTAGAAAGACAAATAAAAATCTTGTTTTTTATGCACATTCCTGGGACTTTATAAATTTACCAAATAGCAAAATAGATAAGATGTTTAGTCACAAAATTTTTATGAATAGATTTGAAAAAATAATATCTCTTCTAAGTAAACATTATAAATTTGTTACTATAAATAATCTGGTAAAATGAAAATCTTAGAAATTATTCCTTTCTCATCAGGGTTTTGTGGAGTTTGGGCCAGGGCCGAAAAAGAAGCAGAGTTGCTTGCAAAAAAAGGGCATGAAGTAGTAGTTTTTTCTTCAAACATAAAGAGAGGAACAGGGAATAAAGAAATAGCAGAAAAATTTGATCAAAAAGGAAAAGTTAAAATTCAAAGATTTGAAACTTTTGGAAATCTCGGAGCAAACGCATTTTTTTGGGATTGTTCAAGAGAGGCGATAGAATTAAATCCTGATGTCATAATTACTCATGCTTACAGGCATTACCATTCTACCCTTGCTTTAAAAATATCTCAAAAATTAAAAATACCTTGTATACTTGTAACTCATGCACCATTTCTTGATAAAAAGCTGAGGAGCAAAAAATTAAACTTCTTTGTTTGTGTTTATGACAATTTTATAGGAAAAAGAATCATTAATAAATATGCAAAAATTTTTGCAATAACGAAATGGGAAATTCCTCATCTTGCGAAACTAAATACTAAAAGAGAAAAAATAGTTTATTCTCCAAACGGAATACCTGAGGAATTCTTTAGCATTAAAATACCAAAAAGAAAATCCAATGAAAAGATACTTTTCTTGGGCAGGATAGCTCCAATAAAAGATATAGAGACTTTGATTAAGGCATTTAAAATTTGCTCAGATAAACATAAAAGAGTCTCTTTAGATTTTGTGGGCCCGATAGAAGAAGATTACAAAAATAAAATACTGTCTCTTGTAAAAGAGCTAAATCTTGAGAAAAAGATAAATTTTCTAAAACCAGTTTATGACTTAAAGGAAAAGATAAAAATTATTGATTCTCACGATTTATTTATCCTCCCAAGTAAGAGAGAGGGAATGCCTCAAGCATTAATTGAAGCAATGGCTCGCGAAAAAATAGTTATATCCAGCAAGACAGAAGGGGGAAAAGAGATAGTTGAAGACGGAAAGACAGGCTATCTTTTTGATGTAGGGAATGAATCTCATCTCGCAGAAAAAATTTTTTTGGCCTTGAAAAAAGATAAGAGAAATGATAAAATAAAGAAAAATGCAAGAGAATATGTTAAACAGTTTTCTTGGGAAAAATTGATTGAGAAAATTAATCTTCTAATTCAAAACGAAACTAAAACTTAAAATACCCTTTTTTCTTCTCTTTTTTAATGGAAGAAATTTCTTCAAATCAAGGAATTGAACAAGAATTTGAAATAAAAAAAAGTAAAATACTTTCAAAAATTCAAAACTTCTTAAAAGAACCCACAAATGCAGTTCTTGTAGGAGTTTTGCTCTTTGCATTCATTATACGTCTATATTTTTTTGCTCTCACCAAATCTCAACCTCTCTGGTGGGATGAAGCTGTTTATGGAAGTTTGGCAAAAAATGTTCTAACAAGTATATGGGATGGAACAGATTTAATCAACCATGAATCAATAATAAGGCCTCCTCTTTTTGTTTTGGCTTGGGCAGGATTGTTATTATTAAAAATCCCTGAGACGGCTACAAGGTTTATTCTTGAAATAATTCCTTCCACACTCTCTGTTTTGTTTGTTTATCTAATAGGAAAAGAAATTTTCAATAAAAAAATAGGAATTTTCTCAGCAGTTATTTTTTC
>JAUYLQ010000041.1 GCA_030699005.1 archaeon | reverse complement strand
ACAACTTCTTCATCATCTTCATTAGTTTCATTTGAAACCGGCCCACCTGGAATTTCTGGAAGGTTTACGTAAACAACAGATGAATAAGTTTCACCTGCATAATTGAAAAAAACATTTTGAAATTCATTTCCGCCGTAATTGTTTAAAGTTATATTTTTCACCTGCCCTGAATTTATAATTATAAATTTCTCAGTCTGCCCTTCTGCATTATAAGAAAGGTTAATTCTTTCTGGAAAAATATTCTTCAAAGAAAGGTTATATGAGTAATTTTCAGGAATTTTTAAAGGGGGGTTTACCAAAACAAATGCTGTTTTGTTTGTTATGATAAAATTCTTAGAAACTGGGTCATCAATTAAATTATTTCCTGAAAAATATTTTACATCTTCTAACCGGACAGTGTAACTTCCCGGAACTTTTTCAGGCGGAATCCCAAAAGAAACATAATAATCTTCATCTATTTTGTCAAGGTAAAAAGGCTCAAATGAGGTACTTACATTGTTCCTGTAAAAGTGTATATTTGACTTGGCAAGAGGGGTATAAAAATTCCCTGAAATTCTTGCAATAAAACTTTCCCCAAGGGAGTAATTGTCTTTTGTTTCAATTGTAACGGCTGAAGTAAAGTTTAAAATTAAAATTAAAGAAGCAAATAAAACAAACAAAAACATCACATTTTTCATGCTTAACTTACATTAACTAAACTTTTAAAGATTTCTTAATAAAAAAGATAATCTATTTTCCTATCTCTTTTAACTTTTTCAAAACTTCGTCAATTTCCTTTGAAGACTTTTTAGGAATTGGCTTTTGAATAGGTCTTGGGTTTTCCGGAGGAACAATTTTCCTTGGAACAGGTGAACCCATACGAGGTTCTCTTGAATAATCTGGAGGGAACCTTGGAGGCATTCCTCTTGGAGGCATTCCCCTTCCCGGAGCAGGACCACTTCTTCCGCTTCTTCTTGCTCTCATTTTATCCAACATTTCTTTTATTTTATCTCTGTAAAGAATTGCAACAACAACTAAAATTACAAGGAAGAATAAAGCCCAAATCCACCAATAACTTCCTTCCCCTCCGGAAGATTGCGACTGAACACAACATACCTCTGAATTAGAACATGAAAACTCACTGGTTTCTTCATATCCTGAGTCACAAGAAGTAGAGGAGCTACAATACCCTAAATTAGACTCACAATCCAAGTTTGTTGCTTCCAATTTACATTCTCCAGGCTCGAGGCAACACTCTTCCCCATAATCTAAATCATCAGTTTCAAGAACATTTCCTCCTGAACAGAATTCAGTGTTAGAACAAATTTCCCCTCCAACATCTGAACAAAATGTCTGAGTGAGGTCTGTATCACAGCATTTCTTTATCCCTGTACATTCATATTGAGATAAAAGTGAACCAGTACACTCATCACTCCATCCACAGCTAAATCCTGCAATTTCACATTCAGTCTCTTCCCCACCGCCTAAATCACAGCAAACATCATTTCCGGCGCATAATCCTCCAGTTACTTCCCCTGAACAGGAATTCTCATCTTCAACACAGGTATTTCCCTCTTCTGAGCAGGTCACATCTTCATCATCAGGAACGGGGTCACAACAAACCTGACTTCCTCCACAAGTAAACTGCTCCCTTAAAATCCCGCTACAAGAGTCTCCGCTGTTAATGCAGCTAAATCCCATTTCGGAGCATGATATCTCTCCAATTCCTCCGTTGTTTCTTGGCCATATAGAATAAAGTACAAACCCAGTAGAAACAATATTTTTATTGTCCCAGCATCCTTGTGCACCTTGAACACCTAAAAGCCATGATTTTGAATTTTCCTTTTCCTCTAGAGTATCTCCCTGGAAAGGCAAAAGTGCAAGAGCAGTGTCATAATACTTTCCTCTTCCTCCGGGAATTTCCCAATAATACTCATCAAAAATGTGTTTTTGATTATTTAATAAAGTCGTTTTGTATTCGAGCTTGCTTGTTAAAATATATAAAAATGGTGAAGGAAAAGCTTCAGGGTACGAAGGAGCAAGAGCTGTCAAGTAAGGAAGGAATTTTGAAACAGGTTCGCCCAAAGAGTCTAAAACTAAAGTCGCCCAAAGACTGCCAAGGTAATCACAGCTTCCTCCGTTAAGGAAACAATATGAATTTACTTTTTCTATTGTGTCCCCTCCTCTACCCACACTGTGAACCTCATCTGAAATGTGATATGTTTGTGAGTTTTTTTCCTGATAAACTAAAGTTGTAAGAAATCCTTCGTCGCACTTCGTTTGAAAAGACCTGTCATAACACTCTGGAGAAATTTTAAACCAATAATTATTATTTGCTCTTGTGAGGCATGGTCCTGCATCACTACCTATTTTTTTATCTTCGCCAATTTCAAAATCATATCTGGGGTAAGACACTGAATCTGGGTCTTTTACCCATACTGAACATGACAAAGCTCCGCTACTCCCGCTGTTATCAATTTCTAAAAACCAGTTTAAATCAGACGAAACTCCCACCTGGGAAAGAAGCCATTCTTTTTGAACAGTTGCATTTTTATCGACACTGTCCAAGGCAAGGACAGCTTTTGCAGTTGTTTCAATGTCACAACTTGACCCCCCTTTTAACTTAGGCCAGCACTCACCTCCGTCCTTTATTGCGTCATTAATTAACTCATCTTTACACTCTCCAATTGAAAGAATGGAAAAGATTTTTTCTTCAATAGGCAAAGACGCACAAGTTTTGTTTCCAACTACGTTCTCAAGACACTGATAGGCATTTTCAACTTGTTCAATTTCATCCGCATAAGCCAATGCCATTAAAAAAATTGAAATTAAAAATAAAAAAGCAAATATCACCGCCCCTTTTCTCATTAGTAAACTAAACGAGCAGTCCTTTTAAATATTATTATTCATGCGGCTTTTTGCCATTATTAATAAAGTTTTTTCTGACTGTATAGTTGACAGGATTTTTCAACCTTAACTCTTCAGAATTTGGAACTGCTCCAATTCCATTATAAAATTCTGATGAAAAATTCGGAGGCATCAAAGGTTTTCTTTTATAGCTCCAGCTTAATTGGGAACTAATGTAACCTTTTTTTAGAGGGACCTCATTTTTTTCATTCCATTCATAAATTCTTTTTTCAAGCTCTTCCTTTTCCATTCCGAGACTTCTAAAAAAATTAAGGAGAGCAAAAACCGCTCTTTTTCTCCCATCTTTTACTCCTTCAAGAATTTTAAGGATTGTTGGGGGAAATTCTGAATCTTTTAAATTTTCAAGTTTTATTGATTTATAAGTCTCATACTTTCCGTTAACCCTTTTTTCATAATCTTTGTCGAGACCGGCAGACTTTATCCAATCCAAGGCCTGCATAACAAACTCTGCAGACTCATTTTCAATTGATTCCGGAATAAAATTTTTCGCTTTTATTCTTAAAGGATCTGCATCTTTTAATTCAAAATCTTTTAACTCTTCATAACTAAGAACTGTGCTTGCAAGGGCAGTCTTTTCATGAAGGGAGTAAGGCATTCTAAAAAGATGCCTTGGGGAAACAAGAACAAGGTCAAGCCCCATAAGGGAATAAATATCTTTTTCTTCCTCCGTAAAATTCTCAGGGTTCTTTAATGAATCAAGATTGCACCTTTCACATTCAACAAACTTCTGAAGGGGCCTGAACTTCATTTCAGTTTGACATTTGTAACACTTTGGGAGGCTCCCTTTTGTTCCCATTCTGAATTTTCTTATTTCACAAATCTGGCACTTTTCACACCTGAATTCAACATTTCTAAACAATTCTCCAAAATTCCCGCATTTCTTGCAAATGAAGCCTGTTTTCAAATTTTCCTTTAAATCCTTTTCAAAATCGTCCGGAAGTTTTGATTTTAAAATGGGGGAAGAATAATTTTTTACATAAAGAACCAGATTTCTTGCAAGGTCAGGAAAAAGATTTTTTGTTTCAATTCCATTTATGTTTTTAGGAAAAGACTTCCAGGGAAGGATGATATGAAATCCTTTTGAACCTGAAAATTTTATTCCTATGTTTTTTATTCCATGCTGCCTGAAAGTTTCAATTATTGATTCTGCTGCAAGCCTTGAATATTTTATTCCGTGAGTGCAGTCTATATCTATAAGGAGGTCCCACCCCTCCCGGATAGAATCGGCCTCTTTTTTGTCCATTCCGGTGCTTATCTTAAGTGGGTCAGTCCAAAGCTCTTCTGAACAATGAAAAGAGGTTGCACCTTTTTTTGCAAGGCTAAGGATATCCCCCTTAAACTGAAGGGAATCTGGTCTTTTCCCAAATCCTTCGTAATACCTTGGAACAACTTCCCTGCCTTTCGAAAAATGAAAAATTGCCTCCTGAATATCAGGGCGGGAGTAGTATAATTGAGTTATTTTTCTTATCTTGGCTTCTTTTAAAACTGATGACTCTTCCATGAAAAGGAGGAGTATGAAATATTTATATAATTAGTTATAAACAAAAATACTTAAAAAAGGAACGATACTTGGATTAATATGAAATTAAAGTTAAGTGACCCCACTCTTTTCACAAAATCAATTGAATTAATGTCAGACCTTGTTCTCGAAGTCAGGATGAAAATAAATGAATTCGGACTCTCAATTGTTGCAATTGACCCGGGAAACATCTCAATGGTTTCACTTAAAATACCAAAAAGTGCCTTCAAAGAATTTGAATCGGGGGAAGAAGTTCTTGGAGTCAATCTTGAAAGCTTAAAAAAAGTTTTAAGAAGATGCGGAAAAACGGGTTCACTTGTTCTTGAAAAAAAAGAAAACAATTTGGAAATAAAAATTGAGGACAAAATAAACAGAATTTTCAACCTGAATTTAATTGAAGTTGAAAGAGAAGACAAAGAATTTCCGGAACATCTTGAATTTTCTTCAAAAATTTCCATTGAGTCCTCGGATTTAATTGATGCAATTGAAGACTGCCTTGTTGTTTCTGATGCCTGCTCATTTATTGTTAGCGGAAAAAAGTTTATAATCGAGGCAAAAGAAACAAATTCTTCAAGAACTGAATTTTCAAGTGATG
>JAUYLQ010000028.1 GCA_030699005.1 archaeon | reverse complement strand
AATCAAAAGGAGGGGTTATAAGGGGATTGCATTTCCAAAAAGGAAAATATGTTCAGGCAAAGCTTGTCCGATGTACAAAAGGAGAGCTTCTTGATGTAGTAGCGGATATAAGGAAAGGTTCTCCTACTTATGGAAAGCATGTCGAAGTGATTCTTTCTGAAAAAAACAAATATCTTCTGTATGTCCCAAGGGGATGCGCCCATGGTTTTGCAACGCTTAGTGATGAAGTTGAAATGGAATATAAAAATGATGCCCTTTATTCTCCTGAAAACGAAGGAGGAGTGATTTGGAATGACCCCGATTTAAAAGTTAAGTGGCCGATTAAAAATCCGATTATTTCTGAAAAAGACAAAAGATGGCCAAGGTTTAAAGAAGTTGCAGAATTTTAATTCTGAAAAATTCCACGATAATCTTTATAAGTTCCAATACACATCCAAAAAAATGAGGAAATCAATTGAGTCGGATTTATACGAGCAAATTCTTGATAAGGTACCAATCCCAACAATAGATGTGCTCATTTTTGATAAGTCTCTTGAAAAAACGCTCCTCTTTTTAAGAAAAAACGCTCCCGCAAAAGGGGACTATTATTCTATTGGGGGAAGGCTCGAAAAAGGAGAAGAACTTTTGGAGGGGGCAATAAATAATTTTTATGAAGAGATCGGTATAAAGTTAACTGAAAAAGAATTACACCCAATAGGAACAATAAATGAGATTTTTGAAGAAACTTCATTTGGTAAAAATGGGGGAATTCACAGCGTAAATTATTTTTTTGCATTGAAAGTAAATGGGGACCTAAAAATAAAACTTGATAATCAGCATTATGAACATAGATGGTTTGATGTGAATTATCCTGGCTTTCATCCGTATATGGAAGAGAAAATAAAAAGAAGTTTGGAAGTTTTAAAAAAAATTTAGTCCTTAAAGCTTTTTATTCATCTTATTAACAATTCTTAGGAGTTTTGAATCTTTGATGTCAAGTGTTTTTTCAGGCAAAGTTAAGCCCCATTCAGCAATAATCGAGTCTTCAAGAGCAATAAAAGCATGTGAAAAATTAGCCTTGTTTGTTCCTCCGTTCCCGGTGGCTAAGAGAGATTTATTGTATGGGCCCCCAATCGGACCTTCCATGTATTCTAATTTTCCGGATATAACTGCATAATATTCATCCTTAAGATGATAACATCCACCCCTAGCAGCACCTTTTTTTATTTCAAGCACCACATATTCTTCTCCTTCTTTTGGAAAATTTTCTATGACTTGTATGTATCCTCGCTTATCTTCATAAACTTTCTTTATTTCCATAAAATTCTCCTATTTTTTTGAATTATAAATTTATGTGTTTTTGAAAAGGTTTGTTTAAAAAAACAGCCAAAATCCAATCAGAATTATTCCTATTTGGAAGACATTTATTAAAATTGGGACTTCCCATTCGTATGCCTTGTGTGACGGCTTGAATTTTTTTAATACTCTTATTGCAACGTGTTCAAGTCCATATATTTTTGGGTATTGCATCTCAATACTTCCGTCTTTCTGGACTTTCCCAAAACTCTCCTTTTTTAATTTTCCCCGGAGTTTAAGAAAAAACTCTAAAATGTAAGGGATAAAAAAGAAGATTGCAATTTTTTCAACATTTCCAAGAATTGCAATTGCACCGATTAGTGCCCCAACAGGGTAAGTCAAAGTGTCTCCCGGAAAAACTTTTGCAGGGTATTTGTTAAATAAATAAAAGGCAAGAAGTGCCGCAACCATGCAGGCTGAAATTACAGAAAGCCAGAGGTTACCCGTAACAAAAGTTACAATTGAAAGGGCACCAAGAATTAAAATTCCCTGCCCCGCTTCTAGGCCGTTATATCCCGCTAAAAAATTGTAAGTTGAAGTTGTTCCGAGTATTGCTATTGGGATAATTATCAATGGATAAAAAAGTCCAAACTCAAGCCCTAGAAGGTTTGAACTTCCGGCGTTAAGTGCAACAAGAGGAATCGCTGCAAATAAAAGTAAAATTATTCTTGTCCTGTTTTTTAGGCCCCTTTTCCAGCCAAGAAAGTCATCGAAAATCCCGACAATTGCCGCAAAAAACAGAACGCACAAAAGCCCAAGTATCCGAATAAGGTTAATCTCCGTTTCAAAGAAAAATGTTTTTAATGAAACATATAAGAAAACTCCGATTATAAACCCGGTCAAAACAGCTATTCCTCCTGACTCAGCGATTTTTTCTCCTTTTAACTTATGAATATCTTTTCCAACAAGGTTTTCCTTTTTTGCCCTCTTTATCCATATCGGGGTTAAAACAAGAGTAACTAAAAATGATAAAAGTACAATCGGGATAAAAAGAATCCCTAAAAATGTTAAGTTGTCCATGTTTTTGGATGGATTTTTATTATTTAAAGTTAATTAAACTGGAATATTTAAAAATAAATAAATTTTAAAGAAAAATCTTTAGAAGAACAAAGGCGTCAAGTAAACTTCCATAAACCCCGCAATAATCAAAATAATCACTGCAGCAAAAAGAAGAATTATCACGTTTTCAATAACATGAAGGAATCTCTGGCTTTTTATCCCATTTCTTATGAATCCTGTTCCAAGTATTCCTCCGGCAAGTGCGGCCAAGAAGTAAGAGGTTATTTCAGGAAGTCCGTGAATCATGTATCTTAAAAGACCTGCGGGAATTTGCGATAAATCAAATTTTGTGAAGACTCCTACTGCGCTTGCAATAACTGTTGCATTCCAAGCAAGAATAAAAATTGCCCCTGCTCCGAATATAAGGGAAAAAATAAGGGTGAAAACCATCACATAAAGATTGTTTTGAAAAATTGTCGCAAATCTTTCGGTTGCAGTAACTGCCCCTGTTGTACCTATAAACGCTCCGCTTGAGTATTGTTTAACACATTCAGAAATTGCCCCCGGATTGTTTATCAGGCAGTATGTTTCTATCTGTGCATTAAGGAGGTTTGAATCCCCTAAAACCAAAAGCCAAAATGAAAACGCAACAACAAAACCTAGAAAAAGCCAGACTAACGCGAGAACTGCGTCTTTATGAACATTCCACATCCTCCTCATTCCTTCTATAGCCTCGTCTTCCTTTTCTTCCTGTCTAATTATAAAATACATAAATGGCAAGGAAAACATAACGCAAAATGAAACAACAATCCAACCCGAATATTTTGTTAGGACTGGGTCTCCAGAAAAAAACATTTTTACAAGCAAAATTGAGAGGGATGCATAAAGGAGCCCGATAAAAAACATCTTCCATGGTCCTTTTTCAGCACTTTTCGGGTTGATAAGCAATTCAATCATACAGTAGGTAGATTAAGAGATTTTTTAAACTTTCTTGAGTTTTTTAGTTAATGGAAAAAAAGAGGCTTTTGGAAAAGAAGAAAATTTTTAATAAAATCGCAAAAGATATAAAAAACGTGAAAATTCAGGGTGCAAGAAATATTGCAAAAAAGGCTCTTTATGCATACTCGCTAATTCCTGGAGAGGTTTCACTAAAAAAATTAATTTCACTCAGACCAACTGAACCTCTGCTTGTAAATGTATTAAAAAAAGCAAAAACTGGAAATTTCGAAAAGATTTCTTCCCATTTTGATTCAGCCCAAAACGAAATTAACAAATTGGTTTTTAAATTAATTGGGAATGGGGAGATTATTTACACTCATTGCCATTCAACAAATGTCGCAAACGCTTTAATTTATGCAAAGAAAAAAGGGAAGCGTTTTGAAGTCTATAATACCGAAACTAGGCCTCTCTTTCAGGGAAGAAAAACCGCAAAAGAATTAAGAAAAGCCGGAATAAAAGTCACAATGTTTGTTGATTCTGCAATGGACATTTCCCTTTCAAAAATTGAAAGGGGGAGAAAGGTCACAAAAATTTTCCTTGGGGCAGATGCGCTTTTGAAAAAAGGAGTTATAAACAAAGTTGGAAGCGGAGTTATAGGGAAACTTTCAAAAATGAATAAAATCCCGCTTTATGTCATTGCAGATTCCTGGAAGTATTCCGCGAATCCTGTAAAAATCGAAGAAAGAGATTTCCATGAAGTCTGGGGAAAAATTCCAAAGAATTCAAGGATTAAAATAGAAAACCCTGCTTTTGAACTTTTGAAAAAAAAGTATATCAAAAAAATTGTAACCGAACTAGGGATTATGAAATATTCAAAATTTTTGAAATCTGTTAAAAAGAAGAATTAAAATCTTTTAATTCCTTGATTATTTTTTCAAGATTTTTTCTAAATTTTTTAAGTGAAGATTTGTCATAAAGTTCTTCGAGATCTTGAAAGTCACTTTTTATTTTGCTAAAAAATTCACTTGCTTTTTCATATTTGGTGTCTCTTTTAGAAGCATTTTCAACTAATTGATTGTAATCAAGAAATGCTTTTATCGCTTCGTCCTCTTTTCCGGCCTCCGTTTTTACAATGAACCCCCCAAACATCTCTTTTCCTAAAAATTTGTAACCTATTTTTTCAGAAAAAGCTTTTGCAAAATCTTTGTCAAGGTCATTTTTCAAATAAACAACAATTTCTCCTTTTGAGTATTCAGGAATATATTTCTTTTTCATAAAATCATCGTTTTTGGAAACATCTTAATTTTTTATGGGATTAATGTTTATGCGCGCACTCGCATTCATCTGTGCATTCTTCGCCATTTTCACATTCGCAGTCCTTTCCATGCTCGTGGTCATGATTGTGACCATGTTTGTTTTGTTTTTCCATTGCGCTCGTAATTTCTTTTCCTATTTTGTCAAGTTCGTTTTCCAAATCATTTTTCATTTTGTCCAGCTTTTTAACCTGCTCATCAATTAATTTTTTGGTTTCAGGAATTGTTTTTTTTACAAAATTTCCCTCTCCGACATCAACCAGCGGTTCATCTGAAGAAATTTTTGCTTTTATAAAAATTCCTCTCCCAATCGATGCAAGAATTTCATTCCCCTCTTTCCCCTCAATTTCGTCAAGCCCAAAGCTTATTTGATTCATATCCAGAATTGCCTGCTCAATTGCCTGAAGTTCTTTTTGAATTTGAATTATCTGCCTTTCAAAAATTCCAAATTTCATGTTTAGTTCTTCATCCATGGCAATTCTAAAAGAAGTCCTTTTTTAAGTGTTTCGTGTCCTTGTTTTATGTTTTTTAAACAACGTCCATCCATTTCTTTAATACGCCCGAAAAGATTAAAGTTGTAATCAGGTAGAATATAAACCACCCCATAAAACCCAGGAAAAGAGGGTTTCCGGCAGCAATAAAATAATCGTTAAACCACCTGAAAAAAAGAATGAATGGAATACCAGTATAAGCAAGAGCACGGGTCGAAAGTTTCATTGTTTTTGGAATAAACTCAAGCTGCTTTTTTTGAAGTTCCATTACTTTTTCAGGGTGATCCTTGAATTTTTTCATCTCCTCTTGAATAATTTTTTGCTCTTTTTTTAATTCCTTAAGCGCCTTTTGGTCTGTTGCATATTTTTGAATGAAAGTTGTCAGTAGAGAAATAACAAAGACAATTACAAGCATCCCCGCCGTCAAATTCCAATCGATAAGAAAACCTGCAGTCGGATTTAAAATTGCATGAATAAAATTCTTTAACCATGGAATCTGATCCCAAAGTGCAGCAATTAAAAGGGAAACAACCATTACAATTCCAATCAGTTTGAAGCTTCCTTCTTTATTTGCCATTTTATGCTCCTCCCCCGCCCATAAACTTTCTTAATGCAGGATTCATGTCAGTCATATGCTGCTGTGCAATATTTTGATACAATTGGAACATAATCATAATCACAAGAAGTATTGCAGTTCCCGAAACAAGTGCCCCAAGAAGATTTGTAAATGATGCTAAAAGCCCGATTGCAATGCCCCCCATCACAGTTAATGGCATAACGTACCTCTCCAGAATCGATTCTAAAATTCTTATGTCTTGCCTGAATCCTGCAACTTGGAGTCCGGAAGATGCAATTTTTCCGGCTTGAGCTTTTGCATCCATTGAAGAAGACTTTACCCAAAATATGCTAAACATCATGCAAAGAAGTGAAAATACAATAATATGGATTAATCCCTGAAGGAGGTAAGCAGGAAGAAGTCCCCCTCTTATTGCAAGGTCAAGAATGTTTGTACTTCCAAGCCAGAAGGACAATCCCGAAACCGCCTGTCCGTTAACAAAATGTCCTAAAAATGTCGCTTGACCAAGCCAGTTTTCAAGTATCCCCCCAAACAATTGAAGATTTGCAACAAGTGCAGCAGCGAGAATAACTGGGATAACGTTTGCATAAAAAAAAGAAAGTGGCCACTTGACACTGTACCCTCTTATTCTCCCGTAAGAAAGTGGAATTTCAACTTTTAATGACTGAGCCCATACGACCGCAAGAAAAATTAAAACAGTCACAACAAGCGCCGCAATTGCAGAAAGTAAGGTAATCGAATCTCTGGTAATTACTGATTGAATTAAAACTAAAACTTTTCCTGAGCAGGGCGTTCCTGCAAAATCCAATAAACAGTTTGTTCCCTGCTGGTCTATAAACTGGAATGCACTCGAAATTAACCTCCAGGATACCCCTGCAGCAATAAAAAGGCTAACTCCGGAGCCAAATCCCCACTTTTCACAAAGTTCATTCATATAAAAAATCGCAAGCCCCCCGAGAATTAGCTGAAAGATTACAATTCCGACAAACCCCTGTGCAGCTTCAAGGCCATTCATGAAAACATAAACGGAGGCCTCAAAAATTATAAAAAAGAAGACGAGTATTTTTTGCAAACCCTGGAAGAATTTTTTTCCTTCAACGGTTGTTGTATCAATATTAATTATCCCGGCACCCGTCAAAAGCTGCAAAATAATCGAAGCCATTACTATTGGACCTATTCCAAGTGAAATTATTGACCCAAAGTCTGTTCCAAGAATTATTGCAAGGTATTCAAACCTTTCAAGAGCATTTGCAGTTATTCCAAAAAGAGAGATATTAGCAAGAATAAAAAATGTCGCAAGAATAATTAAAGTCCACTTCAGTTTAACCTTAAAACTTAATTTCTTTTCTTCAGGGGGAGTTACTTCCGGAATAAGACTAAAAATTCCTCTTAGATTCATATGCCTTTAAAATAAAAATAGTTTTTAAAGTTTGTTGGGAGAATCTAAGAATACTTTTTAAGCTCTTTTCACGTTAAAAATTAAGGTGAAAAAGTGAACGCCGCAATTATAGTAGTCATCGCAATTTTGTGGATGTATCTTGGATACCGGTTTTATGGAAGGTTTATTGAAAAAAGAATAAGGGTAAGTGATAAAACCAAAACCCCCGCAATAAAAAACAAGAATAAAATTGATTTCTCCCCCGCAAAAAAGAATTTGCTCGCAGGACATCACTTTGCTTCAATTGCGGGTGCTGGACCCATTATCGGGCCAATCCTTGCAATAAGTTATTTTGGCTGGCTCCCGGTTGCAATTTGGGTCTTAGTCGGGGCAGTTTTTATTGGGGCCATGCATGATTATATTTCTTTAATTGCTTCGGTGAGAAATAAGGGAAA
>JAUYLQ010000037.1 GCA_030699005.1 archaeon | reverse complement strand
AGGGGAAAAATTCCCCCGCATGACGGAAAAGAGATTATTGTATTAAACAAATCTGACCTTCTAAGCCCTGAAGAAAATAGAAAACTTGAGGCTAAGATGCAAAGCAAAAAGCATAATTTTGAAATAATTTCATGCCTCCCTTATATTAAAGAAAATGGAATTGAAGATTTAAAGAAGAAAATTTTTGATTCTTTCAGTGTTTTAAGAATTTTTACAAAAGAGCCAGGAAAGGAAAAATCTGAAAAACCAATGATATTATGGCAGAACTCCAGCGTAAGAGATGTTGCTGAAAAAATTTTAAAGGGATTCTCAAAAAAAGTTTTAGAGGTGAAAATCTGGGGTCCTTCTTCAAAATTTGCGGGTCAGATTGTCGGACTTAGACATAAGTTAAAAGACTTGGATGTTGTTGAGTTTAAGACTAAATAATTATCTTGTAATTAATATCTTATCCATTTCTTCTTTTAATTTTTTAATTTTCGGATTTGAAAAGTGTTTCCTCGCGGGCTTTAATATTTCAACAAGTTTATCTGCCATTGCATCTTTTAAGTCCATTGGATGCAAATTTTTCCCCGAGAAATCCTTCTTTAACTCTTCAAAACTCTTGTACGTTTTATCCCCCCCAAATTTTTCGGGTCTCTTGACTTCCAAAAAAGATTTTTCATTAATAAAAACAATATATTTAGCCCAGTCAATAAGAGGATTAAAGTAAACATCTCCTTCAGGACAAAAAGCATCTTTTATTTTTTTTCTAATATCCTCTTCACTGTCAGTTATGTAAACGGCGGAACTTGGAATGGACTTGGACATTTTCATTTGACCCCATACTTCCTGCATATTCTCTTTTGGAACGGGCCAGACAGAGGGTTTTTGAAGTCCCAAGATTAAATGGCCGTGAACTGCAACAGGTTTTATGGAGTTTCCCTTCACGTCTTTAAGAGGATTTTTTAATTTTAATGCAACGTCACGTGCGATAACCTGCGCTTTTCTTTGATCATTTCCTGCATGAGCAAGGTTTACACCCTGAGTAAAAATATCTGCAACCTGCATAGGGGGGTAAATTAATTTTGCAAAATCTATTGCTTCCCCCTCCTTTCTTCCCATTATAGTTGTAGACCTTTCTATTCTTCCCAAAGTTGTGTTTTTACTCACATCTATTACGGTTTCCCAATAAGAATCATTATGGTGATAGAGTTTTGAACCGAGAACAAACTTCAAATCTTTTGGATTTCCTCCGACACACTTATATGCTGCAATAAGAGCCTCCTTAAAAAAAGGAACGCCCACTTCTTGGATTATTTTCATGTCTCCGCCCAGTTTGTCATTTATCCAAGAGTGCCAGTCAGCAAGAAAAATTGAACAATTTATTCCGGCATCAATAAAATCTTTTACTTTTGACATGCAGACTAATCCATGCCCCAAGTGAGGTTTTCCTGAAATTTCAAATCCAATATAGTGGTTAATTTTTTCTCCATCTTTAAGAAATTTAATCAAATCCTCTTCGGTTAAAATCTCTTCTGTATTTCTCTTCACCAGTTCAAACTTTTCTTTCCAGTCCATAGGCTTCAAAAACAAAACTTATTATTAAACATTTCGTAACACAAAAATGGAAATAAAGATTTATGAATAAAAAAACTTGAATAAAGTTACCCGCTTTTAGCGGGCTTTTCTCCAACTTCGGTTGGTTAGAGGTAGACTTATGTCGACTTGAGGAGGCTTTTAAAGCTCAACCGCCCCGGAAGGAATTCTTCCGGGGTCACAAAAATCTTACCTAATTATGTATTTGAAAGAGGGATTTTCAAAGCCATAAATTATTTTAAACAAAACTTTTTTTCGTAAATAAAATGCTCTTAGAAATTGTTTTATTTTTAATTCTTGGTGTCCTCATTGGAACTTTTACCGGTCTTACTCCTGGAATTCATATAAACCTGGTTGGCACCGCCCTCATCTCAGGAGCATTTTCGATTTTAACAGGAATAAACTCCATTTACCTTATTGTTTTTATAGTTTCTATGTCTATAACTCATGTTTTTATTGATTTTATTCCCTCAATTTTTCTTGGAGCCCCAGAAGACGGAACAGAGCTCTCTGTTCTTCCAGGTCATGAAATGCTAAAACGGGGCCAGGGTTTCCATGCAGTAAAACTGACATCTCTTGGCTGCTTATATGGATTGTTCATTTTTGTTCTCCTAATTGCCCCATTATACTTTCTTTCTACTTTTTTGAAAAGCCTTCCAGAAATAATTATTGCAATAGGGCTCATTGCTATTTCTCTTAATATGATCCTTCTTGAAGAAAAGAAATTTTCTGCATTGTTTGTCTTTTTACTGACAGGAATTCTTGGTTTTATTGTTTTTGGGATGGAATTAAATGAACCTTTACTTCCGCTTCTTACAGGGTTGTTTGGTTCTGCAGGTATTTTTTTTAGTATAAGGCAAAAAACAAAGATAGAAAAGCAGAAAACAGAAAGTATAGAAAAAGTAGACATTAAAAAAGAAAAAAAATTACTGCTTAGTTCAGCCATATTCTCTCCCTTGAGCATGTTTCTCCCTGCATTAAGCAGCGGACAAATTGCAATTGTTAGTAGCCAGTTTGCTAAACCAGACAAAAAAAGTTTTCTTTTTCTGTTAGGAACGACAACTATGCTCACAATGTGTTTGTCCTTCCTGGGGCTATTTTTAATATCAAAGACGAGAACGGGTTCTTCAGCTGCAATTAAAGAATTAATCGGAATACCAAATATTCAAGTGTTCATCCTGATTATATTTGTAATTTTAATATCCGGATTTATTTCTTTTTTCCTTGTGAACAAAATATCAAAAAAATTTCTTGAGGTATTGGAAAAAATAAATTACTCTAAGGTTTCAATAACAATCCTCCTAATCATGGTGATAGTAACCTTTCTTGTTTCAGGAATTTGGGGTTTTTTTGTTCTTGTCGTTTCGACCTTAACCGGAATCTATTGTATATCTTCCGGAGTGAAAAGAACGACAATGATAGGATGTCTGATTATTCCCACCATCCTTTTTTATTTGGGATTTGGATAAAAAAATTTCTGAACTTTAAAACCACTGTTCTAACTTTTCCTGCTTTTCTGTTTCTTTCCCAAAAATGCTCTCTATATATCCTTTAACTAGCTGGAGATTTTGCTGCATATATGGGCTCAAGTTATATTTCTTTGCGAGAGAAAGTGCCGGTTCAAGATACTTTTTTATGCCCCCCTCGTGAATTGTAAAAATTATTTTTCCACCACATGAAATACATTTCCCATCAAGGGGGGGACGCCTCATGATTTCATTGCAAGCAACACACCTAAATTCCTGCATTGAAAACTTTCTAAGATTACCTTTCAAGTCCCGTATAAAATGGCGGTCAATAATTAACCTTGCAGTGTCTGAGGTGTCAACTGAACGTAATTTCTCGACAAGAGCCATTTGATGACTCACCTTCTCCTCCATATTCTCAAGCAACTTATAAGATGAACAAAGAACGCCCTCATTAATGTCATTCGTATCGTGAGTAAAACCAAGATTTCTAAATGGGTCTTTTCCCTCTCTTAGGATGCTCCTTATTGTTTGAATTTTGACTTTTGAGGAATGTTCCTTCTTTTCAGAAAGAGTATAAAGTTCAAGAGGGTATTCCCTGACAACTTCAAAATCAAGGATTTGATCATCTACTTCTCCTGCATCAATTTTTGAATTTAAAACAAGAGGTGCATCTTGGGTTCCTCCTCTGTGACTTGGCAAAAATTTTCTTGAAAAGTTTATCAGAACATCTCCGAGAAGCATAATGGCAGCTTCGTCTCCATCACAGTCTCTTCTTATAGCTGCATGCATATACGGGCTTGCCATTAATCCAAGAGTATTTGAAAAACCAATAAACCTGCATATAACTCCAGCACAATTGTGGGGAGCCATGCAAACCCCAAGTTTTCCAACTAAATCTCCCTTTGTTTTGACATTGTAATAAGATGGAAGACCATAAAGTCCTGTTAAAAGTTCATCAATAAAATTGCAAATTTTCATGAAAACGTCTTCCCCTTTTTCATCCGGGGTGTCAGTTGATGAAGGAATCAGAATATCATGGGGCATCAGTTCGATAATCTGGTCTTCATTAACGAGATTTTTTCCATAGATGTCTTCATCATAACCCAGTTCCCTTAATTTCTCAACTGAAGTTCCAATTTCTCTTGGGCGAAAAGACACTAAAGGTAATTCTGTGGCATCCATTCTTATTGTTCCATCCTTATTTACCTGAAGGCCATATTTAGCCCTAAGAATTCCTTTTACAAGATTTTCCGGAATTTTTGATTCAGAACTTAGTCCCCTTACCCCTTTTATTAATGGGGGAATCTCATCATTTGAAAGGTGAAGAATTTTTTTTGCGGAATCCATGTATTTTTGTAATTCAATTTTTTGATTGCAAAATGGAATTCCTTCCTTCTGAGAATATTCCAATTTTGAATTAAATGATTTCTCTTTTATATCTGGAAAAAAATATCTCTTTTTTGTTTTTCCCCCGCACTTTTCACAAATCCGGTATATTGTTTCATTTTCACAGGATTCACAATAAAATAAAGGAAAATTTCCACGAACGAATCCGACTTCACATGCCGCGCCAACACTTCTGAGCCTCCCTCCCTGGCTTCCGACCGGAAAAAGAACATTTGGACTTCCTATAAGTTTCCTTATTTTTGCTTTTTCCGGTCTGCCCATTCTTGCTCCAATAAACTCTCCGGCTTTGTCTTTTATTTCAAACGGTGAAAAAGTGTTTACAATTTCAAGAACACTTTTCTCAAGACTAAATTTTTCCCAGTCAAAATTTTTGAGGGGGGTTTTTTTATCAAAAATTTTTAAATCAAAACCTAGATTTAAAAGAAGAGCCCTACTAAGGTTCTCCTTGATAACGACATTTTCAATAATTACTTCATGAGGAATTCCTAAAAGTTCCAAAGCTCTTTTTCCGAGAGCAAATTTTTCTCTGTCTTTTACTGCCCATGGGAGAATTAACTTTGAATCCACCCAGGAATTCTTTAGCCAGGAAAGAAGTCCAAAAAATTCCTCCCTTGAAATTTGAGTCCAGAAAAAGATATACTTTGGATAAAAAGGAACTGAAAACTTCTTGCTGTATGTAATTGCATCCTCTAAATTAACGTTATAAAAATCAAAATCTCCTTTAAATCCCTTTTCTTTCAATTCCAAATTCCACCACTCTTCAACATAACCCGGTTTTATCAAAACAGAATTTCTGTTTAGTAAATCAGAAAAAGGAAAAAGAATATCTCCAAGATAAATAATCTCTTCAATACTCGGATAAAGCTTTTTTGCTTCATTTTTATTTTTTAATTGAAGCACTCCTCCATTTTTCAATTTAACAATCGGCCCATCAATGGTGTCACAGGTGGTTACTGCACAGCCTTTGGTTGGTTTCTCTATTTTCAACTGAGTTCCAATTGCAAGGAAGTCGTCAGTTACTGCCATTGTTGCAGGATGGACTGAAACTGCACTAAATCCCGAAGACCTTCCTCTCCCATAGCGAAATCTAAATCCTCCTGAACGGGAAGGATGGCCATAAACCGGTCTTCCGGCAACAAGGTCTTTTATATATGTGGGGGAACTTTTGCTCTTGTCTTTCCCAAGGGTTCTTTTTTCATGAAGTTCTATATACTCCTTTAAAAAATCGAATCCCGTGGAGTTTATCCCGTTTTTTTTTGCCTGGTTTAAAAGCCTAAATCCTTTTGTTGCTTTCTGTGCAAGACCTTCTGCAAGAACCAGACAAAATCCACTTCTAAGAAAATTTGTATTGACCCTTTCCAAATTTTTATAGTTTGAAACTTCCAAAGTTTCAGAAGGGTCTCCAGCCACTTGGATAGGCATGTTTTTTGCTAGGAAAAGGGTTTCTTCTTCTGTGGGCATGTATTGCAAATTCGCTATCCTCTCATGAAAATCTGAAATTTCTGACCAGACTCTGAGAATTTCTTTTTCAGTCGGATCGTATTTTGCAAATCCGTACTTTTCTCTCAGGAAATCAATTAAAATAAGTGCTAAGCAGGAAGCAGTGGTCCCAGCTGAACGAATTGGACCTGAAAAATTAGCAATAATATACTCTCTTCTATCCCTCGTTTTTCCAATTTCAATACCCGTATATCCTTCAAGAGGACTTGAAACAACTCCCAAAGTGGAATAAGCAATTCCTACTCTAATTCCCCCATCCATAGCTTCCATTAAAGAGGAAAAATTGCAAAACTTCTGATTAGAAATTTCATCAGCAATTTTAAAAACAACTGTGGGGTCAAGTTTCCCATACTCTTTTTCAAGTTCAAGAATTCTCTCAACTATTCCTGAATTTTGCATTTGCGGATAAATTGTAGAAATTAAACCCACAACTTTTTCAGCCATGCTCATTGCAAGAGGAATTTCTACTTCATCAACCGGGTCAAATCCCTTTGCTTTTGCGGAACTCATAACAGTATAAACTTTATCCACGTCTCTTTTTAAATTTAAAAAATACTCCTCTGTTTTCATTTTTCCCCCTCCCTGTAGAGCCTAATTCCATCCTCTCCTGTTTCAAAGTCGAGAACTTTAACTGCCCTGGTTTTTAGATTAATCATCGGAACCTTGCAATGATCTGGTTTATTTCCGAATTTTTCCTGATAAGAAGAAAAACCTTCCCAGCTTGAAACCGAGATGACCAGAACATTATTGAAATGAACAACTCCGCTCTTGTGCGTGTGCCCTGAAACAAAAATGTCGGGAACTTTCCTTATCAAAAGCCCGTCTTTTTCAAGAGGAAAATACTGTGTTGAGGCGTGAGTTGGTGCAAGATGCCTGTTTTTCAAAAGGTAACTCATGATTTTTTCTGGCTGATTCATCGCCTTTTCTGCAATAAGTTTTGAAACAGAATTAGCATAATATGGGAAAGAAAAACCATGGTAAATGAGGACTTCAAAACCATCAAAATCAGAAGTCTCTCCAATGTTTACTGTTGAAGGATTTCCAAGAATGACAAGGTTTTCAAGTTGATAAAGCGGCCAGGCATACTTCTCATCAAGAAGGGGTTGGGGTTCCATAAGACGAACACAATCATGGTTCCCCGGGGAAACAATTATTTTTATGTCTTTTCTTATTTTTCCAAGAAACCCTGCAATTTGGAGAAATTGTTCTTCCAAATCTGTAACCTTCAAATCCTGCTCCTGATTCGGATAGTTTCCAACTCCAGTAATTAAATCTCCCACGATAAAAAGATATTTTATTTTTGAAACTTCAGGCGTGTTTGGAAGCTTCCCATTCAAGTAATCTATAAATCTTAAAAAGTCTTTTTCTAAAAAGTTCTTACTTCCAAAGTGAATATCTCCTATAAAAAGGGCGTACTCTTCAACAGGGGATTTTTTTCTCTCAGGAAGGTATGACTCTGGAAAAATAATCTCATTTGCGAACATAATTTCCCCATTTCCCACGCCCTTAAACCCAAGAACACTGTCGGGGGTGACGTCCTCGCATTCCTTTAAAAGTTCCTCTTTATCTGGGTTAATTAAAACTTTCATTTTTCCAGTCAGGTCCTCTATTTCAAGAATAATTTTTTTTGATTTGGTTACCTTCTTTTGATAAACCATTCCAATAACAGAAAACTTTTGCTTGTCTTTGGAAATTTTATTTATAGAAACAAGGTTTTCCAGTTCTTCTCTTTCCTGCAGAACATTTTTAAGAAATTCGTATCTATTCCTAAAATGGGTCACAAAATCTTTAACCTCCAGTTTTTTTGGGAAAGTTTGAAAAGATGAAACAACTTTAACCTTTCCACCTTCCAGAATTTCTTTTGGGGCTTCCTCCTCTTTTCCAGATTCAATTCCTAATTTTTTTAGAAACCCGTCCGGATTCACTTCTTTGAAATTTGAAAAGTCAACAACAAATTCCTTGATTTTTAATCTATTCTTTATAATTAAAGAAGCGTCGAAAAACCTCTTTCCTGTGACAAGTTTTAACTTTTCCAAGAAAAAACTCACAAAAG
>JAUYLQ010000014.1 GCA_030699005.1 archaeon | reverse complement strand
GATCCTATTGCTTCCTTTCATGAACTAAAGAGAATTTTAGTTAATGCAAAAATTTTCTTTCAAAGACTTGATGGAGAAAATAAGGTTGATCAGGGAAATTAACTCAGGCTTTTAGATAAAATTTTTAGTTTTATGAAAAGGACGAAGATCATTTCAGATTCAGAGCCCTATTTTCAAAATTACAGACAGGGTGAAAGAGAAATTTATTCAAAATTGTTTCAGCCGGATATTATCCCGAATTTTACTTTCACTCGTTTAGTAAGTGATATTCCAACAGATGCTGAAATTGTTGATCAGTACGAAGTATCTGTTAATGATTTTGATATTAGCAATGTTACAATTTTAAAAAAGAAAAACGAGTCAAAACTTTTTTATCATTTATCTCCCCCGGAGTCCCTTTTAACAGAGGAAGAAAATTCGCTCCTGAATCTTGCAAGAAGTGTTTTAATTGAGCATCAGCCAAAAGCAGAAGAGTTTACAGATGTCGAAAGGACAAGAAAAGTTTTTTTTAACATCTCAAAAGATATTCTTTTTGACCTTGCAAAAACCAAAGGGGTGAGTTTAACCTATTTTTCTTCAATGAAACTTTCTGCAATTTTGGTCAGGCATACAATCGGTTTTGGACTTGTTGAAGTTCTTTTGCAGGATAAAAATTTACAGGACATTTCTTTGAATGCTCCAATTCCCCAAAACCCCATATATGTACGTCATCAAGATTATGATGAGTGTTCAACGAATGTTCTTCCGAGCAGAGAGGATGCCGATTCCTGGGCCGCAAAATTCAGAATGATTTCTGGAAGACCCCTTGATGAAGCAAATCCGATTCTTGATACTCAGCTTGAGATTGATGACTTAAGAGCAAGGATTGCGATTGTTCAGGCTCCCCTTAGCCCCGATGGTCTTGCATATTCCATAAGGAGGCACAGGGAATCTCCCTGGACTCTTCCTCTTTTTGTAAAGAATAAAATGATAAACCCTCTTGGTGCAGGGATACTCAGTTTTTTAATTGACGGGGCAAGAACAATTTTAATTGCAGGAACGAGGAGTTCAGGTAAAACTTCTTTACTTGGGAGCCTCATGCTCGAAATAAACCCCAAATCAAGGATAATTACAATTGAAGATTCTCTAGAACTTCCCGTTGAGTCTTTAAGAAAATTAAATTATGACATTTTAAGAATGAAAGTGAGATCAGCCTTGCTCAAAACCGGTTCCGAGGTTTCTGCTGATGACGGGATAAGAACCTCTTTACGTCTGGGAGACTCGAGTCTTATTATAGGTGAAGTAAGAAGTGTTGAGGCAAAAGCCCTTTATGAAGCAATGAGGGTTGGAGCTCTTGCAAATGTTGTTGCAGGAACAATTCATGGGGCTTCTCCATACGGAGTTTTTGACAGAGTGGTAAATGATCTTGGAGTCCCGGCAACTTCCTTTAAAGCGACGGATATAATCGCTGTAGCTAACCCTATAAAATCCGCAGACGGGCTTCATTCCTGGAGAAGACTTTTAGAAATTTCAGAAGTAAAAAAACACTGGAAGGAAGACCCCATAAGGGAAAAAGGGTTTAATGAGCTCATGAAATACAGTGTTGAAAAAGATGAACTTGAAGCAAGCGATTCTTTGATAAATGGGGAAAGTGATGTAATAAAGGACATCGCATCAAAAGTCAAAGGCTGGGCAGGAAACTGGGATGCTGTTTATGACAATATTCTCTTAAGAGCAAAAATAAAAAATGAAGTTGTTAAGGTTGCGGAGTCAACTGGAAAAAACGAACTCCTCGAAGCAAAATTTAATGCCCTCTCAAATTATAAATTTCATAAGATTTCGGAAGAAGTCATAAAAGAAACGGGGCTTCCAATGGGGGACAGGGTTTTCCCTGAATGGCAAAAGTGGTTGAATAAGGAAGTGAGGAATTTCAAGGTTTAAGAAAAAAGCAGAATAAATAATTTTTTCCAATTCTAAACATTTATTAATTATTTTTCCCTTCGTATTTTGAAGAGGGAAGACATGGCAAAAAGAGATGTTGATGACATTTTAAAGAGATATGGAGCAAGAATTGAGGAGGAAATCAATTCTTCTTCGGAAGAGAGGGTTTATAGCTCTTCATATGAAACTTTCAGAAGTGAAATTTCAAGGGAATACTCAACTTATGAAAAATGGGCAAACAGCCTTGGGAATATTGTTCACGTTAAACCTTCAGAAAAAGATGAAAAAAGAATTCAGAGTTTTATTAATTCTGCTCACCTCTCAATTGAACCCTGGCAGGCAGTGAGTCTTTCAGTTATGAGCTTTCTTCTTGTTTTTCTCCTTGGTCTTTTTATCTCGGTTGCAATTGCGCTAATAAACGGAAGTATTGAATCTTTTCCTTTGCTTTTATTTTTCCTTATTACATTCTTTTCATTATTTTTATTCTCTTTTTTGAATCAGTATCCTGAAAGAGTTGCAAGAAAATGGAGATTGAAAGCTTCAAGTCAGATGGTTCCCGCAATTCTTTACATCGTTGTATATATGAGACATACGCCGAATTTAGAAAAAGCTATACAATTTGCATCAGAACATCTTGAGTATCCTTTGGCGCTTGATTTTAAAAAGATTTTTTATGATGTTGAAGTTGGAAAGTATTCAACGATAAAAGAAAGCCTTGACAATTACCTTGATGGATGGAGAAGTTATTCAACCGAATTTATAGAGGGGTTTCATTTAATTGAGTCAAGTCTGTTCGAACCGGAGAAAGGAAGAAGAATTTCAACTCTTGAAAAAGGTTTACAGGTTGTTCTTGACGGAGTTTATGAAAAGATGCTTCGTTTCAGTCACTCTGTCAGAAGTCCTTTAACAAATGTTTACATGCTTGGTGTTGTTTTGCCAACATTGGGCCTTGCATTGATTCCTCTTGCTTCAGCAATGATTGGGGGCCTCTTAACATATGTTCATATTTTTATTCTTTTCAATTTAATTATTCCTTTTCTGGTTTTTTATTTAACCGATAAAGTTCTTTCAATGAGGCCCGGAGGGCATGGAGAAACAACCCTTCTTGAAAAAAATCCTCTTTATCCCAAATACAAAAGTTCTGCACCCTATAGGAAAGCGTTCTTAATCGTTTTACCTCTTTTAATTTTAAGTTTACTTCCCCTCATTTTTCATTATACTCCAGTTCCCGAATCTCTTGGGCTTTCTAAAGATTACACTTTTTCACAATTGGGTCTATCTTTTTTAGGGGAAGGAAATATTTTTGGTTTTATTGATACCCCTACCGGAACTAAAGGACCTTTTGGAGTTGGGGCTCTTTTACTTGGAATGTTTTTCCCTCTTTCTATTGCACTTTTCTTTTCAATTGCCTACTCTGGGAAGACAAGAGAACTGATTGTGGAGAGGGAAAAAACAAAAGAACTTGAGAGTGAATTTACAAATTCTTTGTTCCAACTAGGAAATAGGCTCGGTAATGGTGTTCCTCCTGAACTTGTTTTCGGAAAAGTTGCGGAGTCAACAAAAGGCCTACGAACGCATGAGTTTTTCAGTAAAGTTAACTATAATGTCCGGCAGATGGGGATGAGTGTTGAGAAGGCTATCTTCGATAAAAATAGAGGAATTATAAGGCTGTTTCCTTCAAGCTTAATCTCCACTTCTATGAGGGTTCTTGTCGAATCCTCCAAAAAAGGATTGAAAATTGCAGCAGTGAGCCTGATGAGCATCTCAGAGTATGTTAAAAATCTGGATAAAATCACAATAAGACTAAAGGATTTACTTGCCGAGATAATAAGCGATATGAAAAGCAATATGACTTTTTTAGCGCCTTTACTTTCGGGAATTGTTGTAGGGCTTGCAGCAATGATAACTTCCATCTTAGGAATGCTCCAGATTGGAGAACTTGCATCAGAAGCAACGAACCTTGGAACTTTGACAAACCTTTTGGATATATTCAGATACCAAGATATGATTCCTCCATATTTCCTGCAAATTTCAGTTGGAATTTATTTAATTGAAATCATTTTCATTTTAACTTCTACTCTTGTCACAATAGACTCTGGAGAAGATAAGCTTGAGTCAATAAATAAAATTGGGAATAATTTAAAAAAAGGTATAGGGCTTTATTTTATTGTTGCTGCCATAAGCATTCTGGCACTTTCTTTACTAAGTGTCATTGTACTTGGAAATTTGGTGGGGTGATTTACTTAAAGTAAGCTTTTGAAGTAAAATTTATAAATTGGAATCTGATTAAGTCACAATGATTGAAGAAATATTAGCACTTCTTTTACCATTGATTTTGATTGGAGTTTTAGGGTTTGTTTTTTGGGTGATTATGCTTGTTGACGCATCTCAAAGAAAATTCAAAGATGATTCCGAAAAAATTGTGTGGATTTTAGTAATAGTCCTTACGGGAATTGTTGGAGCTTTGATTTATTACTTTGTTATCCATATAAAAGATAAAAACAAATCTGTGAAATGGTTTTGGTGGACTTTACTGGGGTTGGTTATTCTTTTTTTCATTCT
>JAUYLQ010000013.1 GCA_030699005.1 archaeon | reverse complement strand
CCTAATTGGGTAAATCCGTCTGGAACTTATTTTGCTGCTAACATTGGTCCAAACGGAGTTTACATTCCGGATGTCAGGTTAACAAGCAGCGGTTCAGCGAAGGGTACAGGTAAAGCATACAGTACAATTGGTGACACGTATACGGATACTTACGGAACGCACGAGCTAGGAAAAGACCCGACAGGCAGAAGTTTTGCATATAATATTCTTGGAGAATTAAGGACTACCAACAATATCGGGGCTTTGTAAAGAGGGGTTTTTAGAATCTCACCCAATAGGTCTGTATTTGTTTCCTTTGAACGTATGGTGTTTTTTAAAATCTTTTAAATAACTGTGGTTTTGAGGGGTTTGTTTGAAAGGATTATTCTCTTCATACCATTCTTTACCTTCTTCTGTTTTTTCAAAATATTCTTTTAGGCTATTTATTCCAAATAGCCTTGCTTTAATGTAATTATCCTTTTCTTTTATTTTTAATTTTTTTACTTCTTCAAGTTTAAGGGGAAGACAATAAAACCCTTTTTCTTTTATTTCATTTTGGTCTTCTTTTGATAAAAATTTTTTTACAGCGTCGTCAAGAGTTAGAGTCATTTTAGATGTTCATCCTTTTATTTAAATTTCCTGCAGGATATGCTCTTTCAATGGCATCAAGAACAATATTTGCAGGAGTATACCTTGAATAAAACCAGTCTTTTCCATTTTTGGTTTTTTCAAAATAGGGAATTAAATTTTCAGGAATATTTACCAAATAATCAAGTTTTCTTTGAAGTTCTTCATTTCTTTTTTCTTCAGTTTTTCCTTTGATTTTTGGAAGGTATAACTCTTTTTTAATTATCTTTTTTTTTTCTTCTTTTGTTAAAAATTTTTCAACTGCTGTGTCTATAGAAATTCCTTTAAATTTCTGGTACCTCTTTTTTGAGATTCCAAGTTTTTTTGAGATAATCTCTTCAAATCTGTTAGTCATTGTTTTTTAAAAATGAATTTATCCTTTTTAACTTTATTTAAACCAAACTACAACCATAAGCGGTCTGCCAGACTTGAAAATTGTTTCCTGATGAAATGCTTGTCTTTGATGAGTTAAGTCGGACATATGCACTTTCAGAAGGATTGCCGGGATAGACATACTCTCTTATCGAAAAGCATTTTGATTCTGTGCTTCCCGGGAAAATGACTTTATATCCGACATAGTTTGTGCTTCCGGGAACATTTGGCAATTCGGGGCTATTAAAATATTCCCCAAGACTGGGGGGCCATATTGAACTTATTGTTCCGGTGATTACTGCTTCTTCAGGTTCACAACTTCCATCAATGCAGATTTCTCCAAAATCGCAATTACTGTTTGAGGTACATTCTAAGGGAGTAAAACATTCAGGATTTCCCTGGCTCGCACTGCAAACTTGACCGGTTCCACATGTTTGAATTGTCTGTTCGGATGTTGATTCTTCGCATAAAGTGTTTATGCAGGAGTATGTTCTGTAATTTTGAGTGATTGATTCAGGAGGAGGATTTTGATTACATTCAGGAAATCCGACGTATCCGCTTGTTCCGCAGTCACTGTCAATTGAACACCTAACTTCCTGAACGATACAACTTCCTTCATAGCAGGTTTCTGTACCCTCACAGGTTTCTATAGCATAAGGGTTGGTTGAAGACTGGCAGTTTCCCGCAAGACATCCATATTCTTTTTTATATTGTATAACTTGGGTATTGTCAGGGCTGCAAATTTCAGAGCCTTCTACCCATTCATCATTCCCGCAGTCCGTATTAATAGTACATTCTGTTTGAGTGGAGCATATTGGTTCTCCCTGAATGGATTCACAAATTTGCCCTCCTCCACAAATTTCTTTGGGAGTGGTAGATGTTGATTCCTCGCAAGCACTGTTAACACATGAATATGACCTATAATGTTGGAGTATGGATTCAGGGGGAGGATTTTGGTTGCATTCAGGAAATCCGACGTATCCGTTTGTTCCGCAGTCACTGTCAATTGAGCACCCGATTTCTTGTGAGCTGCAGCTTCCTTCATAGCAAATTCCGGGGCTTACACATGTTTCTATATTATAGGCAGTATTTGATATTTCACAAAGTCCCGAAATGCATGTGAATTCTTTTTTAAAACGTAAAACCTGGTTTTTATCTTCGCTGCAAATCTCAGAACCGAATAGCCATTCATCAGTTCCGCAATCATTATCCACAGAACATGTGACCCCAGAGCCTGAGCCGGATGAACCATTTATTCCATACGAAAAAACGGATGAAAACCTTTTTGCTCCGCTTCCACTTAAGTATCCTGGTGCAAGTGAAATTTTTATGATATCGTTTAAATCTAAAATTGTACTCTCACTTAAGTCTAAATAATAAGTCCTTTTTGCGAGCTCGGGAAAACCTCCGGGAACTTCCACTATAAATATTTCGGAATTACGGCTATCTTCAACGATAAATTTCAGTTCAGTAATGTTTACATTTGACACTCCCGGATTTCTTAAAACTTTTACTGTGGCGATGGAACCGTTTATTGTTGCTGATTCAATTTTCATGTCAACCGAAATTCCCCCTAAAGATATTGAATCTACCCCTTTTCCAATCAGTCCACTTATTGCTGCCCACAATATTCCAATTGAAACCAGAACCAATAGAACAATGAGAACTGTTGTGATTACTGTTGACAATCCTCTTTTAGACATTTAATTATCAGTAGAAGATATTTTATAAATTTATTTGAGTATCAACTATTAATCTTTGGGTTGAATTTAAATTTTTAAAATAGATTATTAACATTTTATGATATTTTATGAACATTTTATTTATAGAATATTTTCTTTTTAGGTCATTTTTATAGAGAGTATTCCATTCGAAATCCTAAAATAATCTTAACTTTAACCAACATTCTTTTTTTGGGATAAATTTATAAATATAAAAATCATTTTATTCCAATGAGTTTGAAGAGAGGTTTATCAAGTGTTGTTACAATTTTAATTATGGTTCTTTTAGTTTTAGCTGCAGTGGGTATACTTTGGGTACCTATAAGCGAGTTATTTCGGTCAGGTGCCGAATCACTTTCATTTTCAAGTTTTTCAGTGGATATGCAAATAAAAGCAGCGTCGGTTAATGAAACTAGCAATTCAACTTTCGTTCAGGTCAGAAAAAATGCCGGCTTAGAACCAATAGAGGTCACCGGGATTTTGTTTATTTTTGAAGATGGAATAAATTCATATTCTGTTGAAAAGGATGTTCCTGCAGGTTCAGGAGAGGTATTTGAAAAAAGTTTTAGTATTGATTGGCCAGATGTTAATGTAAGCAATTTTTTAACAGTTTTCATTGTTCCTATTTATACTGATTCAAGTGGAAAAAAAGTAAGTTCTTCTTTCCCATCAGCAGCTTATAGTCTTAAAGAAAGAAAAATGATTCAGCTTGGTGGGATAGGTGCGGTTGACTGTATAGTTTCTGTACAAGCTTCTCTTTCACCCGGTCCTTATGAAGCTCCTGCAAGTGTAACCATGACTGCAGTTGTTAGTGATAATGGTCACGAAAATTGTGCAGCTTCTGCTGGGGAATCTGTAGTTGAATTTTGGCTTGATTCAACAAGACTCAATATAGACTCAAATCCAAATGATGGTTTTGAATATCAATTTTCAGGAATTTCTGCAGGAACTCACAATCTAATGGCAAAGTATATTTTAAAGAGTACTTATATTTCAACTAAAACAATTCCAATAGGAGTAACTGACCCTAATCAGGCATGTACAGATACTGATGTAGATGGGTATAACCTTACGGGAACAGGATGCGGAATTGTTGATTGTGATGACAGTAATCCAAATATAAACCCAGGTGCAACAGAAATTTGTGGGGATGGTATAGACCAGGATTGTAGTGGACTTGATTTGCAATGTGCAAGTGTGTCTTCAAGGTCGATTTCACCCTCTTCTACAGGGACCGGCACGATAGTTACTGTTACTTTAAGTTATCCAGATTATCAAGCATTTTTGATTGAAGAGTATGTCCCTACAGGTCTTACTATTGTTAATGATGGTCCCGGAACAGCCAATGCTACTAACGTAATCAAATGGGGAAGTTTTGGAGGTTCAGCTGGCACATATGTGTATACTGTGCAAGCTCCATCTACTGGAACATATGTCTTCCGTGGAGAGGTTTCTTTTGATGGAGATGTCTCCACAATTGGAGGATCCACACAACTTCAAGTTTCATAAATTGAATGAGGAAAAACCTTTATTGATTTGGTATGATTTTTTTATTTGGTTCATCTTAATTCTTTTCTTTTAAGAACCAAATTCTTAAAATTGATATTTTGAATTCACCTCAGATTTAAGATAACTTGCAAACTTTGCACCTTGAGTTAATTTATTAAGATTATAAAACCAAATGTTTTTAATTGGGGGGAGATTTAATTATTAATTATGAAGAAGTTAATTGAGTCTTTGAGCATTATTGAGAAAAAGGTTTTACCATATCTTGAAGAGAGGAGTATTTCTGAAATTTGCAAAAAATCAAATCTGGATAAGGTTTCAGTCTTAAGAGCTTTGGAATATTTAAGTAACAAAAAGATTATTGAGTTTGGAGCTGAAAAAAAGAAAGTTATTGATTTAGGGGTAAATGGCTCACTTTACAAAAAAAAGGGACTTCCAGAAAGAAGGCTTCTCTTACTTCTTGATGAGAAAAGAATAATTCCTCTTAAGGAAGCTGAAAAGGAGTCTCTTTTAAGTTCCGAAGAATTTAAGATTTCACTTGGAGTTTTAAAAGGGAAAGCTATGATAGAAATAAAAAATGGCAAAATTATCCTTAGTGCTTCAAAAAAGGAACTCACGAAGAAAAGCCTTGAAGAACTTTTTTTAGAATCTTTGCCCATAGATGAGGATACCCTTACTCCAGAGCAGCAGTTTTCACTTAAATCGCTTATGAAAAGAAAAGAGATTATAGAAATTCGTGAAAAGAAAAATTTTTCAATTCAGGTGACCTCTCTTGGAAAAGAGGTAATGAATTCTAAAGAAATTTCAAAAGATTTAATTGAGCAGATAACTCCCGAACTTTTAAGGAAAGAGCAAAACTGGAAGAATAAAAAGTTTAGAAGATATGATGTCACGATGCAGGTTCCAAGAATTAATGGAGGTAAAAGGCATTTTGTAAATCAGGCTGTTGATTATGCGAGGAAAGTTTGGACTGAAATGGGTTTTATTGAAATGACGGGTAATTTTATCCAGCCAAGTTTCTGGGTTTTTGATGCGCTTTTTACTGCTCAGGACCATCCTGTTCGTGAAATGCAAGATACATTCTTTTTGAACACAAAGGGTGAACTTCCTGACAAAAAACTTGTTTCTTCAGTTAAACTTGCCCATGAGAAAGGAGTTTCCGGAAGTAAGGGATGGAATTATAATTGGGATTCTGAAGAGGCAAAAAGAATGGTTTTAAGAACGCATACTACTGTTTTGTCTGCAATAACCCTTTCGAAACTTAAAAAAGAAGATTTTCCTAAAAAGTACTTTGCTGTGGGGAAAGTCTTTAGAAATGAAACTGTTGATTGGTCTCATGGATTTGAATTCTATCAGACAGAAGGGATTGTTGTTGACCCTAATTTGAATTTCAGGAACCTTTTTGGGTATTTAACCCAATTTTATAAAAAGATGGGGTTTTCTAAAGTCAGATTCACTCCTGCTTACTTTCCGTACACAGAACCTTCAGTCGAAGTTAATGTTTTTCATCCTGAAAGAAAGGTTTGGCTTGAACTTGGAGGGGCAGGAATATTCAGGCCTGAAATTAGCGTCCCTCTTCTCGGGACACAGGTGCCGGTTCTTGCATGGGGACTGGGGTTTGACAGGATAATTACTGATTACTACAAAATTAAAGACCTGCGTGATTTATACAAAAATGATATAACTCAATTAAGAAAAATTAAAAGTTGGGTGAAAGTGTAAAGATGGCAAACGTGAAATTTGACAGGAAAATTTTTGAGCATGAGGTAGGAAAGTTAACTTCTGAACTTCAGGGAAAAATAGCTTTATTCGGAACTCCGGTTGAGAGTCTTGATGAAGAGTCTCTTGAATTAGAAATTTTTCCTAACAGACCCGACTTATTGGGGTATCATGGTTTTAAGAGAAGTTTTCTTGCATTTCTTGGAAATGAAACCGGGCTTAAAAATTACAAACTAAATAAGCCTGAAAAGGATTATGAAGTTAAAGTTGATTCAAGCGTTAAAGACGTTCGTCCATATACTGCCTGTGCAATTGTTAAAGGATTAAACTTTGATGACAACAAGATAAAAGAAATTGTTGAAATCCAGGAAAAACTTCACTCAACTGTTGGACGGTCAAGAAAAAAACTTGCTATTGGTATTTATCCTTTGGAAGAAATTACCCTACCTATTACTTACAAAGCTCTTGAACCAGACAAAATAAAATTTCAGCCGCTAGACTATCCAAAAGAGATGTCCGGAATTGAAATTTTGCAAAAACATCCGACGGGAAAAGAGTATGCACATCTTTTAACAGGTAAAATGAAGTTTCCGGTTTTTTGTGATAAAAATGAAAATATTCTTTCAATGCCCCCAATAAT
>JAUYLQ010000034.1 GCA_030699005.1 archaeon | reverse complement strand
AAAGTCTTTACTGATTCTTGCTCCAATAATAACTTGTGCATCTGCACTCAAGTTTTCTGAAACAGTTCTACCAATCACATCAAATTCTTCCAATTTCAAATCAGGACCACAAGTAATATGCACTAAAGCTCCGCTTGCACCTTTGTAATCCACATCAAGTAGAGGATGAGTAAGGGCTTGCTTTACTGATTCATGCACTCTGTCTGTAGCATCTGATTCACCAATTCCTATAACTGCAACTCCGCCATTTTTCATAATAGCAGAAACATCAGCATAGTCCAGGTTAATTAAAGAAGGCAAAGTAATTGTTTCAACTATTCCTTTAACCATCGTCGACACAAGTTCGTTTGCAACTGCAAATGCCTGTTCTAAAGGAAGCTGTCCTGCAATGTCAACCAGTCTGTTGTTATCAAGAACGATACAAGTGTCTGTTGCTTCTCTTAGTTCTTGCAGACCGAATTCAGCTTTGTCGATTCTTGCTTTTTCAGATTCGAAAGGCATTGTAACAACACCAATAACTACTGCCCCTGTTTCCTTTGCAAGCTGTGCCACAACTGGCGCTGAACCTGTTCCTGTTCCTCCACCTTCACCGGCAAGGACAAAAACCATATCTGCTCCCTGGACCGCTTTTTTTAAGTCAACTAAAGACTCCTTAGCAGCTTCTCTACCTCTTGTAGGTTTTCCGCCTGCTCCAAGTCCACGGGTCAACTCTTTACCCAAAAGAATTTTCTCATCAGCTTTTGTCACACTTAGGTGCAAAGCATCAGTGTTAGCAGCATAAATTGTTGCTCCGTTAATTCCTTTGTTAAAAAGCCAGGTAATCATATTCGAACCGCATCCACCCATTCCTATAACTTTAATTGCAGCTTTACCTGCTTTTAATTCATCAAAGTTTATACTGTGGGTTCCAGCATTTTGAATTGCTTCTTTTGCAAAATCAAGTACCATAAATTTTTTTAATCTCCTCCTTTTTTCTTATCTTTTAAGACTTTGTTATACAAAGTCTCCCTATTAAGAAGAAAGAACTCGTTTTTATTTAAATATCTTTATGTGAATTAAAGAATGCTTTCAAAAAGAAAAATTAATCCTCTTCAAGGTCACTATCCCAGCCTTCAATTGATTCTATTTTTTCAGCCTTCTGTTTTGGATCTTCCTTTACCGATTTCTCTTCGTAATTTGAGTTGGAGATTGCTTCATTTATGTCATAATCGGAAAATCCACGGGACAAAAGCTGTTGCCTTACTTCTTCAATATTAAAACCCCTTTTCAAGTTCGAATTTATGTAGTTACATAAATCACTCTTATTCATCAAAATTTAAGGAAAGTGGATTATAAAAAAGTTACGAAATTGCAGCATTCAAACTTCCTATTCGTTTCCAGCCCTTTTCCAATTTTTTGTTGCTTTTTCGAGCAACGAGCTCCAAAAATTCGTCATCAACAAGAAATTTTCCCTCCCTAAAAATGGGAAACTCCAGTTTTTCAGTTCCATGAAGTTCAACAACAACATTTCTTTTTAAGTTGATTATGCCTGAATTTTTCCATCCGGATTTTTGTCCTTTTTCTAAAATTTCTTCTGCAAAAGAAAGGTTTTTGCAAACAATGTGAAGTATGGGGGGTTCACACTTGAATTTTAAAAGTTCCTTTCCTTTAAAACTCAGCAAAGCTTCCTTCAATTCTTTCAAATTTATTTTATCGTGACTTACCCAGATAAAAAGCCCGGCACCTTTTTTCTCCTGGTCTACCATTAAAAGAATCCGGCCTGAACACGACGAAGTTGTGTAATAGTTTGGACTCTTGTTTATTTTTTCACAAAGACTCCTTATCCTTTCATCCCACATTTCTGCATAAGACTTGTCCTTTTTACCTAAGACATCATTTTTTCTCTGGAGAAAATTGTATTCAGACATGAAAAATTAACTAACCTTCCAATTAAAAAGATATCTTAAATCTTCTCCAAAATTTCAGCTCTGATTCCCTCGGCTTGGCAGAGTTCTTTAAACTCAAGAGCATCTTCTTTTGAACCAATAATCGTCCCCCAGTGCATTGGAATTGCTATTGTTGGCTTGATTATCTTCGCCGCTTCAGCAGCTTCTTCAGCACTCATCGTAAACCTCCCACCAATAGGCAGAAGTGCAACAAATTGTTTATCAGGTTGATTGTGACCCGTTAACTTTTGCATTTCAGGAATAACGTCTGTGTCACCTGCATGATATATTATAACATCATTAGTTTTTATCAGATACCCAACAAGACTTTCCTCTTTTGGATGAAAAGTTTTGTCAATGTTGTATGCGGGAACTGTTGAAATTTTTAATATTCCAAGGTCAACTTCCTGTCCGGGGGAAACAACTTCCATTCTGATTGGGACCTGAAAACGAGCTACTTTGCTTTGAGAGTCCGCGGTCATAATTATCCTTGTTCCATCCTGGATAATTTTTCCAATGTCTTCATAACTACAATGATCATAATGCCCATGAGTAATTAAAATTAAATCCGCTTTTGGCAAACCTTCTTTTATCTTAAAGGGATCGATGTAGATTATCTTTGAATTTTTTATCAAAAATCCGGAGTGACCAAGCCAGTCAATTTCAACTTCTCCTACTTTCATAATTCTAAAAAGAAAAAATCGCTTTTTAAGTTTTTATGTTATTTTCTATTTTGAAACAGGAGCCTGAGTTTCATACTTTCCAAGAGAGTCAAGAATTTTGTAATAATATTTTTTAATCAAAAATTCCGAATCGATTTTAAAATACCCAAAAGCCCCAAAACCATTGTCAAAACCGCTCAATAAACATTTTGCGGAGTTCTTCAGCAAATCACACAGATTTTTAACCATTAAAGAGATTAACAAAAAAGATTAATAAAGATTTATATTCAAAATTACTCTAAAACTCTTTTTTTGAAAGCTTCCAAATTCTCCGGCATAATTTTTGCAGCCGCTGCTTCAGAATGCCCTCCTCCGTCAGCTCCAGGGAAACCTTCAACACCTTTTTTCATTAATTCCCCCATATTAATTTTTGATTTTGAACTTCTTGCGGAGAACTTAATCATTTCTTTCCCCCTGTACATAAAAAGAAAATTTTTTTCCATATCTGCCCCCGCAATTAAAGTTGCAACATAACTAAGGACATCAAACCGGGACTTTATCTCATAAAAATAAATATCCCTTTCTGGAAAATATTCTTTATGGATGGAGAAATCGTCAACAATTTTATAGACCTCTTCTTCAATTAATTCATGAATTTCGGAAAGTTCTTCCAGATTTCTTTCTTTCAAAAGATTGTAAACATGAGTAACATCATTCTTATAATAAACTAAAGCTGAAGAAATTTTTCTTGCATTTAATCCCGGAACTGAAGATGACAAATTTTCAAAAGTTGCTTCCGGATAAAAAGATTTCAAAAAATTAAAATTTTTTTCCAACCTAAAAGAGTAATCCGCAAAAATTGCAGCAGAAACCAGCCATCCCCATGATGGATAATCCAGAATTTCTTCACCAAGAACAAAAACGTCAAGTGCGGCACAATCCTCAGAAATGGTTTTTATCATGTTTGACTTATCTTTTAGGTTTTCAGGAATAGGATGGTGGTCAATCAAAAAAACATCTTTTTCTCTTCTCAGGTCTTCGTAACCTTCAGGGTCAATTGATTCAACGTTTAAATCACTAAAAAAAACTTTTGTAATCCCCCTTTCCTTTAAATTAATCGAAATTTCTTTGACCATATCAATTTTAATATCTAGGAAATTGATATAATCCAGTTTTATCCCCTTTGCTTCAAGAATTTTTTCAATGAATATGCCTGAGGCAACTCCATCCAGGTCATTATGAGTTAAAACAGCCACTTTGTCATAAAGCCCAATAGAGTCCAAAAACCTTAAAAAATCATCTTTTGAACCAACTAGGTATTCCACGTTCATGAAGGAAAAAAGAGAGACCCCTATTTAAAATTTGGTAATGGCTCCGAAGTAATATTGTCAAGCAGGATAATTAAATTTATAATCTCGAGAAATCTTAGTTTTACATGACAACCATCGATTCAAGCAATTACATAAATGCTTTGAAATCAAGAAAATTGAAGGATGTAAAAATTGCAAGTTCGGGCCGTGAAGAATTAATGAAAAAGCAGGATAAAAAGTGCTCTAACTGCAAGCAGGAATTAAGGCCAGGGTATTATAAGTTTGTAAAAAACCCCGTTACAAAAGAAGACCAAGCAATTTGTTCTGGATGCCTTGTTCACATTCCTGAAAGAAGATACTAACTTTTTAACGGTTTAATCTCAACCTAACTTCATTAAGAGGTACCTTAAATGAACTTATTAAGAAAGATTTCTGAGTTAGATTGACTAAGAATCCCCATTAAAAAAAGATTATCCGATTTAGAACTAATTTTATTAAAAACTTTACGAAACCGCCAACTATTAAAATATAAAAATTAAGAAATCAAAAGATTTAAACCTAGTAGTCTTCGTCTTCTTCGAAGTCTCCATCGTCATCTTTGCCTTCTTTGTCATCTTCGAAGTCTTCGTCTTCTTCGCTGTATGCCTTTTTTGCCATTTGAATCCCTCCGATTTAATTAAACTCTTACTCTCTGAAGACTTTTTAAAGTTTCCGAATAAATTTAAGTGACAAAAAAGAAGGGCAAAGTTTAAAAGGTAAAAGTTAATGAAATTGGGAGAATTTTACTTCCTTTACTCTCCCTTTTTATCCTCTATTTTTACAGATTTAGGGACTAAGCCTCGTCATTGTCCTCGGGAATGCTATTGCATCTTTTATAGTTTCAAGACCACAAATCCAGGAGATAACCCTCTCAACACCCATTCCATATCCTCCGTGAGGAACTGAACCATAACGCCTAGTGTCAAAGTAAAATTCGTATTTTCCCAAGTCTTCACCATCTTTTAAGAGATTATTTTTTATTTTCTCTAAGTCTTCCTCTCTTTGAGATCCTCCGACGATTTCACCATACCCTTCAGGGGCAATCATATCAAACCCCAGAACAACTTTTCCATCCTTGGGATGTGTAACAGGTTCTTTCATATAAAATGCTTTTACTTCTTTAGGGTATTCGGTTACAATAATTGGAGTATCGAACAACTCGCTTAATTTGTCTTCTTCAACAGTTCGTAAATCCTTACCCCAAGAAACAGTTATTTTCTTTTTTTCTTTCAAAAGTTTCAACGCTTCGGTATAAGTCATTCTTGGGAATTTTTTCTTTAAGGATGATTCGAGTTTTTTTCCATCTCTTTCAAGAATTTTCAATTCCTCAGAGTTTTCAAGAAGGACTTTTTTTATTATATCCTTAATCAATTCTTCAGCATCATCCTGCAAATTTTCAAAGTTTGACCACGCTTCTTCCATTTCAGCCATCCATAGTTCGGCTAAGTGTCTTGAAGTTTTTGATTTTTCAGCCCGAAAAGCCGGTTGAATGGTAAAAATTTTCTCAAGCGCGAAAATTGCAGGCTCGGCGTGAAGTTGCCACGTCTGAGATAAGTAGGCAGGTTTTCCAAAGTAATCCACATTAAATAAAGTTGACCCCCCCTCTCCTGCAAGGTTTAAAATTTCTGGACTGTGATATTCATAAAACCCTTTATCGCGCCAATGACTTCTTATCGCTTCTAAAACCGTTGACCGGATTTTCAAAATCGAAGTCATTTTCCGGCTTCGGAGCCACAAATGCCTTCTGTCCCCAAGAAGTTCTTCATTTAAATCTTTATTTATCGGGAAGTCTTCTGCAACATGAATAATGTTTATTTTATCAGCATCTATTTCATAACCCGTCGGAGCCCTTTTATCCGGCTTTATATCTCCCACGATTTCAACAGAACTTTCAACCGTAATTTTATCAATTCCTTCCCAATCTTTTTCAAACTTTTCACTTTTCAAAACAACCTGTATTATCTCGGTTGAATCTCTTAAAACTAAAAATTTGAATTTGTTTGAACCCCTTTCACGATAAACCCATCCTCTGACTGCAACATTCCCCTTGCCTTTTTTGATTGCTTCCTTTATGGATATGAACTTCATATTCATATTGAATTTCTAAACGTTTTAAACTTTTTCAAAGTTAAATTGCGTTATCCTTCCCGGAAAAGCCTGGTTAAGGCAAAGATAAATATCTTCGTAAGTTAGATGCAGTGAAGTCTTTTGGGCCAGTTCACCTTCGCCTCCAAAAGAGATATCCACCAATTTTTTATTTATATTCGAGCTTGTATAAACAAATATCCTTTCCAATCTCCCAGTAAAACCGTCTCCATCCTGAAAGTAATACTCTGGAACAAAAGGGGTGCAAGTTCCTTTCTCCATACCCAAAGGGTACACTGAATTTGAAAGATTCATCATTTTCTTTCTCTCTACCTCATCTGAAAAAATTTTTGATATGGTCTGGTTATTAAATCTGAGGGGTTTATCTTCCGATTCCCCTAGTTCGGGGCTTACAAATCCGTAAAATTTCCCCTTACTGTCGTACAAAAAAATTGATTTAACCACCCTTTGAGGATCCCACCCCAAAATCCTTGACTTTTCAAAACAAGTGTTTGTTTGTTCATCATGTAAAGCCAATTTTGCTTCTTTACCTGAATTTTGAAAATAATCTAAAACATATTTTTGCCCTTCCCTAAAAAATGAACTCTCAAATGAAGAGTCTTTCTTTTCAATAAAATCTCTTAAATTAAAGTGCTTCATCAAAGAATCTTGAAAAAAAGGTTATATAAATTTATTCCAGAATAAGTGGAAAATATCCCCAAAATAATTTAGAAATGTATATAAATATGGAATATTTTTCCATTATATGAAGTTAGATGAAAAAGATAAAAGGGTAATCCTTATTTTAAAAGAAGATTCATCTTTAACTGTAAGTCAAATTTCAAAAAAATCAAAAATTCCCATCACAACTGTTCACAATAGAATAAAAAGGTTAAAGGAAAATGGGATAATAAAAAATTATACCATCAATTTAGATCATGAGAAAATTGGAAAGCCCATTAAGTCTTATATTTTAGTCACAGTAAACCAGAATAAAAGCCATCCTCAGGAAGAGATTGCTGAAAAAATAAGCAAAATAGAAGATGTGATTTCAACAGATATCGTTACGGGCCAGACAGATATACTCTCAGTTGTAAAAACAGATTCGATAAAAAATTTAAACGAAATCATCACACACAAAATAAGGAATATTGAAGGAGTGGATAAAACCCAAACAATAATTGTTCTAAACGAGATGAATTAGGGGGTAAGTCTTCTTCTATCCCTTGGAAAAAGTGTAACCTCTCGGATGTTATCAAGTCCAAGGATTGCATAAGTGAGCCTCTCGAGACCAATGCTCCATCCGGCATGCATCGGAGCACCATATTTGAAAGCTTCAATATACCAGTCAAAATCTTTGGGTTTCAAACCCTTCAATTTTATTTGCTTAGTTAAAAGTTCCGGCAAATGAATCCTTTGTCCTCCTGAAGAAATTTCAACTCCCCCGTAAAGAGCGTCAAACCCGCCTGAAACTCCTTTCTTTTCATCTTTTGGCCAGATATAAAATGGTTTAATCTCAATAGGCCATTCGTATGTAAAGACAATTGAATCGGGGAAAAGCTCGCAAAGTTTTCTCTCTGCCTCAGGCTCAAAGTCATCTCCAACTTTTAACTTGAAACCATTTTTATTCAAAAGTTCAATTGCTTCCTTGTAAGTTAGATACTTTGCTTTTGGAACTTTTAATTCGATCCCCAAAACCTCTATTTCTTTTTTGTTGTTTTCAAGAACTTTTTGAACAATAAACTGAACGGCTTCTTCCAAATACTTCATTATTTTTAGGTCATCCGCAAATGCAACTTCAATATCCATCTGCCTTATTTCATTAATGTGTTTTGAGGTATCATGTTTTTCAGCTCTCCATATGGCGCTTGTTGAAAAAACTTTTTCTAAAGAAATTGCCATTAACTGTTTATAGAGTTGCGGACTTTGCGCAAGATATGCCTTTTTGTCAAAATATTTAACCTCAAACAAATCAGTTCCCCCTTCAGTTGAAGTCGCAATTATTCCAGGAGGCTGAATTTCTATAAATTTATTTTTATAAAAAAATTCCCTAAAAGCATTTATTACCGTTGACTGAATTTTAAAAATTGCCTGAACTCTGGGTTTCCTTACATCAAGAGACCTGTAATCCAATCTCTTGGACAATTCTGTTGCCTCAACGGCCTTTTCATTTACGTGAATTGGAAGTTTTTCAGCTTTGTTTAGAATTTTTAAGCTCTTTACTTCGATTTCAACATCCCTTCTTGCATGTTCGGCTTTAACCTCGGCTTTTTTTACAACTCCTGAAACTTCAACAACACTTTCTAAACTTAATTCGGGAAAGACTTTCATAATCTTTTCATCTTTTACAATGCACTGAACCATCCCTGTAAAATCACGAATAACCATAAATTTGATTTTTGCAAGCTCTCTTATCTCATAAACCCAACCTGAAATTGATGACTCTTCCCCTGGCCTTAAATTTTCAATATAAGTTCTTTCCATAACAACCTCTAGCATAAAGTTATTTTTAATGTTTTCTATGGGGAAAATTCTACGATAATCTATTTCCTTAAATTTAATGAAACAAGATTCCATTTAAATCCTTCAAAAAAATACTCCCCTATTTTCTCCATTCCAATTTTATTTATATGGACATAATAAGAGATCTTATTGGATTCCTCTATCTCTCCGATTCCGAAGTGATATTTTTTCTTATAAATTTGCTTTATTTTATCATAAAGCATATTTAATATCCCTTTTCCACGATAATCCCTATGAATACAATCTTGAGCAAGAAGAAAGTAATGTTTTATCTTTAATTTCTTAATCCCTTTTACAATTGGATTGAAAAATTCATTATTCGGAGGCTCATCAAAAATTAAAAGATATCCTGCAACAAAGTTTTTATCTTTTGCAACGACAATTAATTTGTTATTAATGTATTTTTTCCAATCACTTTTAGAAGGATTAAAAGTTAGAAAGCCTTCTTTTTGATTAGGAACATTTTCTCTTAAATTTTCCTGATTTAAAGAGTAAACTGCATCCAAATCTTTTTCGGTTGCAAAATCGACTTTAATTTCCATTACTTCAAAAATTTCCTTATTATTTTCATTGCGTCTTCACCAGAAATTTTTCCTTTGGACTCATTCATAACAAGACCCATATATGCATTTGGGGAAAGACCCGGTTTTTCTTTCAAGATATTCATAATTTTTTCCTCAATATCGGAAAAATCTTCCTTTTCAAGTTTTATTGCTTCTTGAGGAGGAATCCCAGTTACAATCTTTTCAAGAACGTGTTTCACATCTTTTTCCTGAATTTTTTCTTTGTAAACAGACTCTAGTACAAAAATTAAAACATCCGAAGAGAGAGTTTCCTCAATTTCTTCAATTTTCTTTCCCTCTTTTTTTGCTATCTCTTTGGGGAGCAAAAGCAAAAGTTTTGAGATTAATTTAGGATTCCCGCTAATTTCATAAAGCTCTTTGTATTCCTGAAGTTTTCCCTCTTTGAATAATAAACTTATCATCTCTTCTGAAAGTCCTTGGTTTTTTAGCTCCTCTTCAAGCTCACTTTTAAGTTTTGGAAGGTTTTTCTTTACTTGACTAATTAAATCTCTTGAAACTTTCAAAATTGGCAAATCAGTTTCCGGGTACATTCTTGAAGAGCCAGGCATCGGTCTTAAGAAAACAGTGGTGCCATCAGGGAGGCAATTTCTTACTTCACTTGCATTTTTTTCTCCTTTGTCAACAAAGCTTTTCTGTCGAAGAACTTCAATTTCAATACACTTCTCCATAATCTTTGGGTCCTGGAATCCTTTTATTTCAACTCTTCTCCCGCCTTTAATTGAAATGTTAACATCCTGCCTTATTGTTCCTATCCCTCTTCTAACTTTAGTACTCCTTAAAATTTCCCCGATTTTCAAGGCCGCTTCTTTGACTTGAGACGGAGATTTTAAATCCGGATCCGTTGAAATTTCAAGGAGGGGGATTCCAAGCCTGTCCAACCTATAAACAACCGAACTTTCTCCTTTCTCAACTGGTCTTGCAGAATCTTCTTCAAGGTAAATTGAATTAATTCCAACTTTTCCTTCACTTGTTTCAATGTAACCCCCGTGGGCAATTAAAACCGTTCTCTGAAACCCGGAAGTGTTAGAACCATTCACTATTGTTTTCCTCATAATTTCTGTTGCCGGAAAAATTTCACAGTTTAAAAGAAGTGCAATCTCAAGAGCAATTTTTACTGCTTCAGAATTTATTTCATGAGGTGGCTCTTCATCAAGTTCAACAAGACATGTTGTGTCATAAGTTTGATAAAAAAATTCTTTCTCCATTTCCCCCTGAAATTTTGCTGCGACGTCAACTTTTCCCCCTTCCCCTGCAACAACATGAATTTTTCTTTTTACAACTGAAAGCGGTTCGTCTGTTCTAAGTACCGAAGGGCATTCGCAAAAAAGTTTATGTGTGTCAAGCTGCTGATGAATTTCGAGCCCTGCTTTAAACCCTAATTTTTTATAATCAAATGCCATTTAATAAAAAGAAAGGAATTCTTTATTAATCTGGCGGTCTTAAAAATATCCATAATGGTCAATTTAAGAAATATAGAAGAAATAATAAAAGATATAAAATCTTTAATCCCAAGAGTTGATAAAGAAATTAAGAGTTTTATAAAAAGCAAGCCTTTAGACAAAAGTGAAATCGAAAGAATGCTTGATTATCTTATGAATCCCTTTCTTGAAAAACAATTTAATAAATTAATTAACTACTACAAAATAATTGACAAAGCAGCAGCAGAAGATTATAAAAAAAGCTACAAAGAAATGTATTCTTGATTATTCGACAAGCCTATTATTGAATTCTCCTGCAACATTTTCGAGCATTTTTTCTTTTATTTTTTCTTTTGAAACTGCCCACTCTTTATGCCCAAGAACCCATCCAAGCTTGACATAAGCAGTTTCGGAGAGCATATCTTCAAGATAAATTATCCCTGTTTCCAAAAGTTCTCTCCCATTTGAATAAACAAGGGGATTAAGTCTTCCGTAAATAGTCTGTGCTGACGCACAAACAATTAAACCTTTTTCCTGAACTTCCTTTAATTTTTTTATCCAGCTTTTTCTTGCTCTTAGAGTCGGAGCATGCCCAAGACCCGAAAATTCAAGAACAATTCCCTTGTATCCTTTCTTTAAATAATAGTCAAGTATATCCGGATCTTGTCCCGGATAAACTTTAACAAGGGCGACTTTTTCTTCAAACTTTGAATCGGCAACGACCTTGCCTTTATTTCTAATCTTATACTTTGAAATACCCTCTATTTTATTCTGAGAAATTTTTGCAAAAGGCTCAGAATTGACAACTTTAAAAGCATCCCTTCTTGAAGAATGCATTTTTCTAACTTTTGCTCCGGGCATTGCATAACAAAAATCATCATTTTCTGTCGCATGACCAATGAGCATAACCTCCGCAATATCAGAAATTGCAGCAATTGAAGAACACTGAAGATTAAGGTTTGCATCACTACTTCCTCTATCAATACTTCTTTGAGAGTAAGTTAAGACAACTGGCTTATTCAGATTTTTAATAAAAAAGGATAAAGCTGCGGAAGTATAATGCAAAAAATCTGTTCCATGAGTAATTATAATTCCTTCTATCTCGGAATCATTCAAAAGACGAACTGCAACTTTTGCAATTTCCTGCCAATCTTTGTAATCCATGTCTTCAGAAGCTTTCATAAATGGAACCTCTATTTTTTTCACATTTACTTTATCAAATAGTTCTGGATAAAACCTAAACATCACATCTGGAGTAGTTAACCAGTCAACCCCGCCCTTCTCCGGATTTAGTCTCGCAGCAATAGTTCCCCCCGTAATAATCACAGCAATATTTTTTTTGTCTTCTGAAAATGGAGGATTAAATTCTTTTTTCTCATCCTTTCCTTTTCGGATAACCTTCAATTTTAAAATGTCTTTTTTATTAAAGCCGATGTTGTATCCATTCTCTAGCTTTAACAAGAACGCTCCAGTTTCTGGACTTGGAAGTAAAGTTCCCTCATAAATTTTTTTTCCGGTTTCGACTTCCACATAATTCCCAAAGTTCTTATCTATTTCCATAGAAGAATAAATTAATCAAAAGTTAAAAAGATGTTGGTTAGAACGGTTATAAATTTTATCTGGCTTCGTCAAGTCCAAATGAATAAAAAGTTGATGGTGAATTCTGGTTGCTGTATTCGGTTGAAATCCATTCTATAGAGCGTTTTTGGTCTGAGATTCTTTCCTCGTCTAGGTGACCCCTTGCCCAATAACTACCATCGCCACCGATATATGCAAGTGAATAATTTACATTATTTGCTCCCACTGTCCACGTAGTGACGTTCACACCATTTCTGTAATAAGTAGCAGATGTTCCATCGCGTGTTACTGTTATATATGCCCACGTATTATAATTAGATGCAGTAGATATCCCTTGCTTAGTTAAATTATCTATAGTAAGATATTCATCTCCTGGACGTAAATATAACCGATTTGAACTACCGACCGAAAGAAAGGGGTAGTTGGTGGTTGCGTTTTGCTGTATGTTCATCCATACGCTCACGGTGAATGCTGAGACGGCGAGGTTTTTATTACCTATGCGTACCCTGTCATTAGCACCATCAAGAAATATGGCCTTTCCAAGCTTGCCGATTTGAGCAAATGTGGGACTCCCTGTATCCGTCGCGTCATTTCCTTGACCCGTCGCGTCCTTTATCGCTCCCGTTCCGCCAGATAGTTCGTTGAAATGAAATACTCCCCTGTAACTAGTCCACACTGCATTTCTTCCATACGTCGCTGTGACTGCATAATCACTTGCTCCTGCATTTCCATAATAAACATAAAATTCATTATTTTTTGTACTTGAAAGGTTTCCCTTAAACCAAACTTCCCCACTATCTGTTGCTGAATTGTAAGAAACAATTTCACGGGGGAGTTCTGTTATCCCATCTCCTTTAGTTATTCTTATGTCAACACCACCAGAATTCACTCCATTATGAAATTGTGAAGAAAAGTCAGACAAATCCAGATAAATAGGAAAATTATTTAGATTTGAAGAAACCGGACTAATTGTTAATTTGGTCCTAAAGTTCCAGGCAGGGCTAAACCAATTTTGAGGGGTGCAAGCACTTGGTTGACCTGAACAATTCCAACCGACCTCAACCTGACATATTGCTGAGCAGCCATCTCCTCCAACAAGGTTACTGTCATCACATACTTCTCCTGATTCTATTATTCCATTTCCGCAAACTGAAGAAGTTCCGCTTATAACAATTATTCCGACAACGCCCGAAGTAGTAACGATTCCACCGTTGTCAGTTGCCTTTGCAGTCAAATTATAACTTCCAGCCTGTACATTTGTCCAAGAATATGAATATGGAGAAGTTGTGTCGTTATTAATTGAAACTCCGTTTCTTAAAAATTCAACTTTGGTTACTGTTCCATCAGAGTCCGTTGCTGTTGCACTAATGTTAACTGTCGAACCTGCGTTAAATGTTGCTCCATTACTTGGTGAAGTAATTGAAACTGCCGGAGGATTGTTCCCCAGACTTAAGACAGTTATTGCTACAATGGGACTCTGTGACTGGTCTCCATTACTTGTTACTGTCGTTCTTAATTGATAAGTTCCGGGAGGGGGGCTGTTCCAAGTGTATGAATAAGGAGAAGTTGTGTCGTTATTAATTGAAACTCCGTTTGCAAAAAATTCAACCTTTGTTATGTTAGATTCCGAATCAATTACTGAAGTTTGTATCGGAACACTTAAACCGGAATTAAAATTTGCTCCATTTGAGGGAGAGGTAATTGAAATGGAAAGAACATGCATTGTTGCCGAACCATTATTGACTGCCCTCCCACTCCCTCCATTTATGTTATAAGATGAGGAAGCAATTGAAGAGATAACCTCTTTTCCGTTATCATTAAAGTAAATTGGAATAATTGAAACTCTTGTTAACCTGCTAACATTAAGAACTCCTCCTGAGAGGTCAAATGAAAAGGCCTTTTCAGCAATTGTCGGCAGTCCCCCTGGAACTTCAATTTTAAAACTTTGGGAGTTTATTTCATCTTCAAAAACAAATTGTATCGCAGTAATATTCACTTCACCTGCAAACCCAGGATTTTTCCTTATCAAAATATTAGATGAAAGGTTTGTTTCATTCACAGATACTCCCTTTATAACCATATCAACTGCAAAGTCAGAAACAGTTATTGAATTTGAACCAGACTCAAATAAACCCTTCAAAGGAACCCAAAGTATCCCGATGGCAGCAAGGACTAAAAGTATTATAATTAAAACAGTCAGGACACTTGACAAACCCCTCTTTCCATTCATGTTCTACTAGAGGAAAATTCAATTTATATAATTTTTTATTTATTAATACTCCTCGGTAAAGGTACAATATTCTAAAAAAATTTTATTGATTTTTACATTTCCACATTATGAGCGCACTAGGAATCGAACCTAGATCTTCGGGGCCGAAACCCGAAATTCTATCCGTTGAACTATGCGCCCATAAGAAAACGTATCAAGTTAGATTTAAATAATTTGAGATTTGATTAATATAATGAAGAGGCACCATAAGATAATTCTTGGGAGTTTTTCAACACTTGTTATAGTTTCTCTTGTTGTAATTGGGATTCTTCTTAATGGGATAGTTGTTAAGCAAAACATTGAAAACGCTGCCTTAAAAGCACAAATTTCAGAATTATCAACTTCAACAGATAATAAAATAAATGAAATAGCATCAGAGGTCATAATCACAAAGAGCTCTTTAAATGAAGAAATAAGCTCCCTTAATGCAAATATCACTTCTACAAATGAGCAGTTAGTGAGGCTTCAGGATCAAGCGGGTACGGATTTCTCAGGGATAATCCGCGAAGTTTTGAGTTCAATTGTTATAGTAAGAACTTTTTCTTCCCAAGGGTCTGGGTTTTTTGTGAATGGTGAAGGCTATGTTGTAACGAACCTCCATGTAATTCAGAATTCAAATGGAGAAGTTTCGGATGTCATTCAGATTATAACAAGTGATAACAAGGCAAACTCCGGAACCCTTGTAGGATATATTCAAAATTTAGACCTTGCAGTTATAAAAACAACTTCAGGATACGGACACCTTATTATGGAAGATTCTAGCAATGTAAAAATTGGAGAAAAAGTAGTTGCAATAGGAACTCCTGAAGGATTAAGTTTCTCTGCAACAGACGGGATTGTCTCCGCAGTCGGAAGAACAGGCTTTGGAACAGAAGGTTCATACGTTCAAACTAACGCACAATTAAATCCGGGGAACTCGGGTGGACCCCTTATAAACCAAAATGGAAAAGCAATCGGAATGAATAATTTCAAGCTTGCAAACTCTGAAGGAATTGGATTTGCACTTGAAGCTGATAAAATTCGTCTTGGAGTAAATGCGATAGGCGAGCAGATTTTAAATATGACAATAATTTAATACTAAATTAATTTAAACCGGTAAAACTTTTAAATAAAATGGAAGGAAAAAAATCTCAGGAAGGATTGACTGTAAAAAAGAATGAAAATTTCTCTGAATGGTTCACTCAAGTTACCGAAAAAGCTGAAATTCTAGATTCAAGATTAGGAATAAAAGGATTTGTGATAATGAGGCCGTGGGGAGCGCTTACAATGGAAAACATGTTTATGCACTTGGAAAAAGAACTCCAGAAAAACGGGCACAAGCCTACATTCATGCCAACTGTAATCCCAAAAGAAAATCTTACTAAAGAAAGCGAGCATATTGAAGGGTTTACTCCTCAGGTTTTTTGGTTAAAAGACATAAATGAAGGGCAAGAACTTGCACTAAGACCAACCTCTGAAACAGTCTACACCCCCATGTTCAAACTTTGGATAAGAAGCTGGAGAGATCTTCCATTAAAGTTATACCAAAGAGCAAATGTTTTTAGATTAGATACAAAAGCAACACGACCTCTGATAAGAGCAAGGGAGTTCATATGGATAGAATGCCATGACGCATTTAAATCAAAAGAGGATGCGGAAAAACAAGTTCAGGAAGATATAGCTGTAACTGAGAAAATAATGCACCAAACATTTGGAATTCCATTTCTTCCGATGAAAAGACCTGAATGGGATAAGTTTGCCGGGGCCGAATATACTGTTGGTTCAGACTGCTTTATGCCGGACGGTAAATTAATCCAGCAGCCTTCAACACACTTAATGGGTCAAAAGTTTTCAAAAGCCTTCGGAGCAGATTTTGAAAATGAAGACGGAAAAAAAGAATTTTTATGGACGACTGCATATGGTCCTGCGGTTTCCAGAATTTTGGTTTCGGTCATATCGACGCATGGTGATGACTCGGGATTGGTTCTTCCGTACTCAATTACTCCAACACAGGTTGTAATTGTGCCCATATTTACAGTAAAAAATAAGGAAAAAGTTCTAGAAAAAGCAAAAGAAATATACTCAAAACTGAAAAAAATGGGGATAAGGACCGAACTTGACGAGGACACAGAAAAAAGACCGGGAGAAAAGTACCATATGTGGGAATTAAAAGGAGTCCCATTCAGAATAGAGTTTGGAGAAAAAGAACTCGAAAAAAAAGAATTAACTCTTTTTACGAGAGACACAAAAGAAAAATTAAAAATAAAGGACGGGGACCTGAAAAACATTCCAAAACTTGGGCTGGAATTCGACAGAAGACTTGTTGAAAAAGCAGATAAAGTATTCAAAGGAAAAATATCCCTGGGAAAAACAGAAAAAGAGATAAAAAAAATTCTAGATGAAGGAAAAGTTGCAAAAGTTAACTTTTGCTCAACAGATAATGATGGCCTCAATTGCGCACACCTCGTTGAAAAAAAGTTTGGGGCAGAAGTTAGGGGAACTCTTGCAAATTCAAACGAAAAGGGAAGCGGAAATTGCCCCTTCTGCAACAAACCCGCTAAAAAAGTAGTTTATATTGGAAGAAGTTACTAAATTGAAATTAATCCTCTATCTTCGCAAATGAATTAACTTCATCTTCAAGGCTCAAAGTTTTCTCGTACAGAAAGCCCAATTCTTTCTCAACATCTTTTTTTTCGTTTTCTTTTTTCATGAGTGAATTGATTTAATCAATCCCGCTTCAGATTATTCAAGAACTATTCCCTTGATTTAATCATAAAATGAGTTGAATTAAACCAGGTTAATTTAAGAGGGTAATAACTGACTTAAAAATCCAACAATAGGAACTAAATCTTTTACCCATGAAGAATTATAGAAATAAAACTTTTTAAGACTTTTGATTCAAAAGGGAATTCAAATTTTTTTCGAAAATTTCAAGCTGATTTTCATCCATCTGAACTCCAAGAGCATCCTGGTGCCCTCCAAAAGTTGCAAGGTCTATTCCCCGAATTGCTTCTTGAACAAAATTCTTGGCATCCTTTCCCCTTACTGAAAGATTAACTCTTGAACCCTTCAAAAAAGCAACAACAACCAATTTATCAGGGAGTTCATAACTTATCCTGTTAGACAAATCGGCGCTCAGGCTAATCTCTCCTGAATACTTAAAAAAGAGAAGTTTTCTATTAGAAGATTCTGCTTTAGCCTTTTGAACCAATTTTTTTAATTTTGAATCAATAACCATAAATCTTTTGTGCAAACCAGAGTTTTCAGAAGTTTCTTCCAGAATTTCATAAGGAGTTTTTACATTTATTAAAAATCTTATTAGTTTGAAAACAAGGCTTGTTTTATCTTTTAAGCCCATCCCAGTAATTCTTGAGATTTTTCCAATTCCAGATTCATAAAATATTTTGAATGGATCTTTTGAGTCAATCGATAAATCGGGGTAACTCTTTGAAAAATCCGCATACTCTTCCGGGAAAAACTTGTCAGAGATACATCCTACAATTAAAATCCATAAATCTTCTTTTCTTTTTGCAATTTCATAACACAACTTTGTAACGGGTTCATTTTTTCCTGAACTAAAAATTGGATTGTAATAGTTGACTTCTTCTGGGATGATTTCTTTTTCAATTTCATGATGGTCAATACAGACAACAGGAAGGTTCCTTTCTTTCAAAGACTCAAAAAATTCCGCGGAAACTCTTGGCTGGTCAAGAATAAATACATAATCAGGATTAAATTCATCAATCCTTCTTAAATATTCTTTTCCTAGAGGAGAAGTTTTTACAGGAACCCCGTTTCCTTTATTATAAAACCTTCTCAAAATAAGAAAGCTTGAAAGCCCATCCTGATCATTATCAAAATAAAAAAGGGGGCTTTGAGCTCTCTCGAGGTGTTCTCTTATTTCCTCTATTTCTTTTTTTTCAAGCATGAAAAAAGGAGTAAATTTCAGTATAAAAAGGTTGAGAAGTCAGTTTGGACTTATTAAATCTATCCTGGACTCCCCTTTTTCCGGCATTTTTAATCCCAACTTTTCTAAGTAAGCTTTTAGAAAAACATTTTGAACGCAGCTAGGGATTTTTATAATGCTTCCGGAACAGCAAAAAAAGGGCTCCCTTACAATGATTGCATCAGGATTTCTAGAAAGAATCATCTCTTCAACAGCCCCAAGAGACAGGGAATACATCTCCTGATTACCTTCACACGAAAAAAGCCTTTTTCCTTCTGGACCATTTTTATCTTCATTAATCATAAGGAGATTTACTCTAACCCCATCCTGAAAGTCAGTTAAAGAATAAACCTCTTTTTCAGGGGAGTACGACAGGTTTAAATCAAGATATTTTTTAACTGAACATGTTTTTTTCATGTTTTCACGCATTACTTGAGTTTTATAGTCATACTCGACCCAATCAAAACTCGTTCTGAGATTTATTCTTCGATAAAATTCTTCAAAGCTGCTCATCTTTTTTATTATGCGAATGGGACTTTTGTTGAATGAAAAAGAGCAATCAACCCATGCTTCAAACATTTTGTCAGAATAATCCGTTAAGGTTAAGATTATACTCTCATCCTTACGATGAAAATTGCTCCAACCTAAAAAATTTTCATAAACAAGCATCGTAAATGGCGGGAAATCCCCCATCTTCTTCATTATGCCAATTTCATTTGAAACATCCTTTGATTTTGCGAGTACCACCAGCTCTTCAAGTTTATTCTTCTCAGATTTCAGATATACTCTAACTGAATCTGATAAAAAAAATTCATCCTCGCCATTCATCTAAACTAAAAAGAAAATAGATTTTATAATAATTTAGATTCTCAATTATAATTCTTTACCCAGGTTAACTTTTTCTTTTAGATTGTAAATCTCTTCCTTAAAAAATGCAAGCATTGATTCACTTCCAAGAACACTCAAAAGCTCTTCATTGGTCGCGCTCAAGATTTCAGACAAATTTTCAAAATTCCCAACAAGTAAATCCATGTACCTTTCAAGAAGGTTGGTCTTTGCAAGAAGTCTTAATCCTTTGGGTGAAACATTTTTATCATGAAGCTCTTCGAACAGGAGCCTTGAAATGTTTAAGGGCTCAAGCAAGAAATCAAAATCCATCTTTTCAAGAATCCCCAAAGATGAAGAATGGTTGGAGCTAAAATAATCTTTTAAAATTAATTCCTCCTCTCTCTGAAGACCCCCCATCAATTCCTTTAATCTCATTTTAACAATCATTCCCTCTTTTCCAAGCTCAACTAAAAGCCTCTGAACAGTCTCTGAAATCCTTTTCATAATTTCAACTCTCTGCAGAACCAAACAAACATCCGTTATCGTTGCATGTTTTCTCAGTTCAAGTGCATTTAAATTTGAAAGATATTCATCAAAGATATCCCTTTGCTTCTCCAAAATTTGAAGGGTTTCGGAAGCTCTTCTTAAAATCTCTGAACTTCTCTGAAGCTGATAAGAAGAATCCCCATAGTAAATTGAAATTTTATTTTTTCTCTCTGAAACCGCAATCGCAATTGTTTTTGCCTGCTTTGCTGTTCTTTCAGCAGCTTTGTGCCTAGTTCCTGTTTCTTTTGTATTTATTGAAATATCTGGGAATAAAAGAGCATTTACTCTCAAAATGTCTTTTGCATCTTTTGAAAGAATTATTGCTCCGTCCATTTTTGCAAGTTCAACAAGTTTTTGTGCACTAAATTTTGTGTTTACTGTAAACCCCCCCTCGATTATCCCCCCAAGATTTTCATTATCAAGAACTATTAAAGCACCCATCTTTGCATTTAAAAAATCATCCAATGCAACTCTTAAACTCGTACCCGGAGCAACCATTCTGAGAACATCAATAAAGTCTTTTCCAAGTTCCCCCTCCGAACTTTCTTTTGAAAAAGGCAAAAAAAGTTCTCCTGCTTTCTCTTCTTCATCTCCCATGACGTAAAAAATCTCCACTTCTATTTAAATATTTATCTTAGATATTATTGAGTAGTAAAGATTTTTGGAAATTAATTATTTTTAGCAAAACTTTCAGCGACAATTAACGGAAAGAGGATTGATGCATCTCCATAAACCTTGACCGACTTTGCATTTGGAGAGATTTTTCCCCAGCTGACAGCTTCTTCAGGAAGGGCCCCAGCATCAGATCCGTCATGCTCTTCTGCAGTGTTCACATAAACTGCATAATCTGTCCCGTTCCTGAACATATTTGCATTGCAGATTGAGTGCTTAACAATGCCCCCTCCTAAAATCACGACCCCTGTCTTTTCAGGGGAAAGAGTGGTATTATTCAAAGCCCATATGTCCTCAGCAACATCAATCAAAAAATCCGAATGCTTTGACTTAAAAAAGTAAATCATGTCCCCCAAGCTCCCGTCAGTAATTGCTGGGCAAAAAACAGAAATTTTATTTTTATAAGCCCAGTAATAAATTGACTCCCTATTATTTATTGTTTCACCAAGTTTCCATATTAGTTCACTGGGTGTGACAACCTTTCCTGTTCCTTTTTGTCTCTTGTAAAACTCTTCTAAAATGGGAATTATGAACTCTTCAAAGTCGCAGTATCTTGAGTTTGGAATGAAAATGTTTCCCGCTCGGTTTATTCCTTTTTCCCTGAGGGTTTTCCCATCGGCTCTGAAATCTCCAAGCTTGAAATCTCCAAGGCATTTTATGATGTCTTCTTCAATCCCCCCGGCAGTTGTGACTAAAACCCCTACTTTTTTATGCTCTGCAAGATATCGTATAACATCACGAACTCCAGAAGTAACCAAGTTTGAAGTGTATCCGAGATAAATAAAAGCCTTCTCTTTTATCATCTCATTCACTATTTTCACAGCACTTGAGAAATTGCTTGCCTGAATCCCTGTTGAGCTAAAACTTTTTAATATTTCAGGATAAAGAACCCCCCGATTAAAGTCATATCCTTTTATTGACTTCCCTTCTGCTTCTTGGGACATTCTTAAGATGTTTTTTCTTGCAATTTCCTCATTATCCTTAACAATTACCATAAAATGGAGACATACAGGCACTTTTTAAAATTAACCAAATACCAAACTTTTTTAAAATACCTTCTCCTAAAGAACATATGAATAAAGCTTTGAAGATAATCTTGGGTTTAGTTCTTGTTGTCGTTCCTATTTACTTGATTGTTCCGGGAATGCCTCTTTCGGATTGGGGAGAAGCGGCATGGAAATTAATTCAGGGCGTAGTTACGGTTTTTGCTATTGTTCTTGGAATTTCCCTGATTGTCCTTGGAATAAACGATTTGAAAAATTAAGAGCCAAAAATAATCAGAATTCCTTCTATAATTGCTGCAATTAAAAGAAGCGGCAAAACGACCAAAATATAAACATAAAAAGACTTTTCAAAAAAGACCCTTAAAGACTCCCACTTCTTTTTTTCGAAGATAAAAGTTGAAAGTTTCAAACCCAATCCAAGAGAAATGAAAATTGCCGGAAGTTCAAAAATCCCGTGAGGGAAAAGCCTCCAAAGAGAAAGAATTCCGCCTTCTGAGACACTTAAGTTTGAAACAAGCCCGAGAATAAGGCCATTAAAGGATGCAACCAAAAATGGAAAAATTCCAAATATAAAACCAAAAAAAAGACCCATGAAACTCGAAAGAGAATTGTTTCCGTATAAAAAAAGAATCATATCAAGAAGGCCAAAACCTTCTGTTTCTCGGATAAGATCCTGGAGATATTTCAAAATTTCAAGTTTAAAATTTTCAGGAAAAGGAACAAAAAAACCAACAAGGAAAAAAAAGAAAAAAATCCCGATAGCAGAATAGATAAATTTTTTTGATTCTTGAATATACTGAAAAGAATTTTTATAGCCTTCTTCCAGGAATGCCCTCCAATTGAAACTTCCTCTTTTGACCATCTTACCTAAAATGTTTTGAAAGATAGTTTACTTTATTGGGGTATTTTTTTCTTAAATAAAACCCATAAAAAACGCCAAACAAAAATCCCCCAAGATGTGCAGCGTTTCCGATTGGAACGCTTAACCCTATTGAAACAACCCAAAGTAAAACAAGCATCCCGGGTGCGGCATACTTCATTTTTACGGGAACAGGAATAAAAAGAAGATAAACCGGAAGGTTTGGGGTCAAGAACATAAGAACCCCAATAAGCCCAAAGATGGCACCTGAAGCTCCGACAGCATAGAGATTGAAGTCACTTGTGAAGATAAAAGATGAAACTAGAAAAAGCAGCCCAGAAAAAATCCCTGCTGCAATATAAAAAGCAAAGTACCTTTTACCTCCGAGGATTCTCTCGAGAAGATTTCCAACAAAAAAGAGGGAAAGCATATTCACAAAAAGATGAAAGAACCCTCCATGCATAAACATGCTTGTGATAAAAGTCCAAATGTAAAGATGGTTAATAATATTTGAAGGATTTAAAGCGATATAATCCATCTTTAAAACTCCGAGCGAAATTAAAAAGTAAAAGACAAGAAAGAATAAAACATTCAAAATAATCAACCAGGTTGTGACACTAATTCTTTTAAAAACACTTCTCTTTTTATCCGGAAAAACTTGATATACTGCCATTTTGAAAAAAAGGCAAAGGGTTATTTAAACCTTAAGAAACATCTATTTTTTGCTTACTTTCTTTCCCTTCTTTGGGGAAACTTTCTTTCGAATTTTCTCTTTTTTTGCTGCAGACTTCATTTTAGGAAGAACTTTTTTCACTTTTTTATTGCTCTTTTTGAGAGATTTTTCATTTTCTGCTTTTTGAACCTTCTTGTTTAATTCCCTTTTCTTCTTTTGAAGAGCTTTTTTCTTGATTATCTCTTTCTCTTCTTTTTTCAAATCGAGCGCCTTCTTTTTGTCAAGTTTCCCCCTCTCTTTTTCAACTTCAACTTCAACGATTTTAAGTTTTGCATTTATTTTTGTAAGGGCTTTTTCAAGATCTTTTATAAGTTTAGAACTATCTTTGACTGTAAAAACCTCCCCGCATTCATCACATGTAAAGTCCATCAAAAGAGCCTGGTCTTCATCATATTCAAGGCCACAGGATTCACATACATAAAATCTCTTCAATTTTCTTGAGGCGATTTCCTCTTCAATTTCTTTTTTATTTTTTAAAAGAAGGTCTTTCAAAAATTCAAGGCATTTTGAAATTTCAAATCTCCAGGAGTAGGTATACCATCCCTTTTTCTTATCCTTTTTTCTAACAGAAGAAACAAGACCGTAGTCAGACATTTTGTAGAGCATATTTCTTGTCTGATTAATTGTAACTCCCAACTTTTTTGCAAGCAAAAATTCATTTACATATTTTGGAGTATTCAAGAGTTCCACAATTTCGGTCGCCTGCTTTCCTACAACTGAAATTACAATTTCCCCAAGAAGTTCATTTAGCATGTTTTAATTAAAAAAGATTGAATTAAAATAGCTTTCGGTCAAAATTCTCCAGATAGACGTAAATTAAAAGAGAAAGAATCAGGAATAACATTTTTAAAGTATATAATGCATTATATATTTAGAGGTAAAAAATGGGATTATTTTCTAAAAAAAAGCCGGAAACCAACTTAAGTCTTCCTGAACTTCCTGAGTTACCGAATATGGAAAGCAACTTTCCGGAGATGGATGAGAATTCTTCTGGTACAATTAATGAACTTCCAAGTTTTCCGTCAAGTAGCATGGGAGACAGATTTTCAAGAGAGTCCATAAAAAACGCAATTTCTGGTTATAGTGAAGGGGATGAAGAACCCGAAATAACAAGGCAGGAACTTATCCCAAAACCGCAATTTAACAAACCTTCAAAGTTCACTCCTGAAAAAAGAATTCCTGAGCTGCCAAAAATGAAACCACTTTATAAATCAACCGAGAAAAATATGGAAAGAGGGATAGGGATTCAAGAAGAGGATAGAATGCCCAGGGAAACGGGTCCTGTTTTTATAAGAATAGACAAATTTGAAGAGGCACTGAAAGTTTTCAAAGAAACAAAAGAAAAAATCAGTGAAATTGAAAAACTCCTTGAGGAAACAAAAGAATTAAAAGAAAAAGAAGAAAGAGAATTATCAACTTGGGAAAGCGAAATTCAGGGAATGAAAAGTCAAATTGAAAGGGTTGATAGAGATATTTTTTCTAAAATTTAAATGGCAAAGAAAAAACCGGCAGAGACCAAAGGAAACACCATCCATATAAAACTTGACAATGGTGAAGCAATAAGTGGAAAAAGGGACTTGCTCTCCTCCGAAATGAGCCTTCTAAAAATTTCTCAAAGCATATCTAATCACAAAAATCTGAGGCTTAAAGAGCTATCAAAAAAAATCTTAATACGGAAAAAGTTTATCGAAGTTAAAAGGAACTTTTCAAAAATAGAAAATATTCTCCCTGCACTGAAACTTCCAAAAATTCTTCAAAAAGAAAGTCCTGCCTCAGAAACGGAAAAAGAAGGGGTAGAAATAGGAAGTTCAAGACTGAAAAGCGGGGACATTGAAGCCCAATTAAGAGAAATTCAGGCAAAGCTTGAGAAGCTCGAAAGCAATTAGCTTTTAATCCCTAACACAAAAATTTAAAACATTCTTAAGACTCTTTTTCACGATGGACAGAAAAGAATTAATAAAAAAATATCTTGAATTTTTTAAGGAAAAAAGTCATAAAGAAATTCCCGGGGCATCCCTTGTTCCTGAGAATGACCCGACAGTTCTTTTTACTACCGCAGGCATGCACCCTCTTGTCCCGTTTCTTTCAGGGATTAAACACCCTCTTGGAAAAAAACTGGTAAATGTTCAGAGGTGCATAAGAACGGGTGACATTGATGAAGTTGGAGATTCTTTTCACCATACATTTTTTGAGATGCTTGGGAACTGGTCACTAGGAAGTTATTGGAAAGAAGAAGCAATAAAGATGACTTTTGAATTCCACACAAAAATATTAAAAATTCCTCTTGAAAGGTATGCTGTTAGTATTTTTGCAGGTAACAAAAATGTTCAAAGAGATGAAGAATCGGTAAAAATCTGGAAAGAACTGGGAATTTCAAAAGAAAGAATTGCCTTCTTAGATGACAACTGGTGGGGTCCTGCGGGAAGAACAGGGCCATGCGGACCCGATACCGAAATGTTTTATTGGAAACCGAACGGGAAAAAAGCCCCAAAAAAATATAATCCGAAAGATGAAAATTGGGTTGAAATAGGAAATGACGTCTTAATGGAGTACATAAAAAATGAAAATGGGTCTTATGCTCCAGCAAAACAAAAAAATATAGACTTTGGAGGCGGAGTTGAAAGAACAGTTGCGATATTAAACGGACTTGAAGACAATTATCTTGCGGATATGTGGGCGCCAATTATAAAAAAGATTGAAGAAATTTCAAAAAAAAGTTACAAAGAAAATGAAAAAGCAATGAGAATAATTGCAGACCATGTAAAAGCGGCAGCATTCATAATTTCTGACGGGGTCACACCCTCGAACATGGAAAGGGGATACGTATTAAGGCGTTTGATAAGGAGAGCAATAAGGTATGGCAGAAATCTTGGAATTGAAAAATTTACTTCAAAAGTTGCTGAACCCGTCTTCAAAATTTATTCTGATTATAAACTCAACAAAGAGAAGATAAAAGAAGAACTTGAAAAAGAAGAGAGAAAATTCGGTGAAACACTCGAAAGTGGAGTGAAGCGATTTGAAAAATTAACAAAAGAAAATAAAATTATTACAGGAAAAGAGGCATTCTTTTTATATCAGTCTTATGGATTCCCAATAGAACTAACTAAAGAATTTGGTGAAGAAAAAGGAATTGAAGTGGACGAAAAAGAATATGAAAAAGAGTTAAAAAAACATCAGGAACTCTCTAAAACAGCTTCTGCGGGTAAATTTAAGTCTGGACTTCTCGACCATTCAGAAAAGACAGAAAAGCTCCACACAGCAACTCACCTTTTGAATGAAGCTTTAAGACAAGTTCTAAATGATAAATCAATAGTCCAAAGGGGATCAAACATCACTCCTGAAAGGCTAAGGTTTGACTTTAATTTTGAGAGAAAGTTAACTGAGTTAGAAAAGAAAAAAATTGAGGAATGGGTCAACGACAAAATCGGGAAAAACCTCCCGGTAAAAAGAGAAGAAATGAACTTAAAAGAAGCAATCAAATCGGGGGCACAGTCAGAGTTTGGGGCAAAATATCCGGAAAAAGTTTCAGTTTACAATGTTTACGATGAAAAATCCAAAAAGTATGTCAGTAAAGAAATATGCACCGGACCACATGTAAAGAGAACAGGCGAACTTGGAAAATTTAAAATAATTAAAGAGGAATCTTCATCCGCCGGAGTGAGAAGAATTAAAGCTGTTTTAGAATAAAATGAGATATGCCAAAAAGTCTATTTCAATAATTAAAATTTTAACAATTTTTTTGTTAGTTGGTTCTTTATTACCCTTCATCTCGGGAGAAAGCGAAGTAATTGTTCACATTGATGAGACGGGAAACTCACTTTTTCTTGGAAGTTCAAGTGAGGACATAACGAAATTCCTTCCCGAGGGGGTTAAACTTGAGAACGGAAGAATAATCGGAGAAACCATTCTTCAAACTTCTAAATCAGAAGAAGTCTGGACCTTTTCATTTTATCTAAATGCGTCTGAAATAAAAGTTTTCCTTCCCAAAAATTCAATTGTCAAAGAAACAAACGGGGAAGTTTACATCTCAAACGGGAAGGTGACTGTGTACAATCTTAATAATATAACAATTTCTTATGTAATTGAAAAAAATAACAAAACGAACTTCACTCTTACGGCAATAATCCTTGCAATTCTTTTACTCTTTGGAAGCGCTTTTTATTATTACAAAAATCATTATGAAAAAAAGAGAAAAACAATCCCAAAGAAAAAAGAAAAGAATAAAATAGAAATTATCCAGGAAATTCTTTCTGAAAAAGAAAATCTTATTATAGAAACCTTAAAAGAGAAAGGAAAAATAAAAAGCTCTCACCTTAGGAAATTGACTGGTATCTCTAAATCATCCTTTTTTAGGCATATACAGGAACTTGAAAAAAAAGGTTTGGTCAAAAGAACTGGAGAAGGAAGAAACAAATTTGTAGGACTTTCTAAATAAAATTGGTTCCAAATAAGTCCCAGAATAAGTCCCGGGCAGATTAAATAAAGAATTTCATCTTGACCTTTGCATGGAAAAAGATAAAGGTAAAAAGGGGGAAGGAAAATCATGAAAAACGAAAAGAAGTTAGAAAAGATGTCGGCAGTAATTTTTGGCCTCCTTATTATAGGAAGCGTTCTTGGTTCAGCATCATTTGCCTCTGCAGACTTACTTGGAGGAATTAATGCCAATGGGAATGTTGGAATCGGAGTAAATTCCAATTCGGCCGCAAATGCGAACGCGAATTCCAACATCAATCTTGGAGTTGATTCGGAAGAAGATGATTCGGAAGATTCTTTCTCAGTTAATTCAAATGTAAAAAGTCTTGAGAATTCTTTGGATGTAGATGCCAAAGCAAGCAGCTTGATTTATGTCATGCAAGGAGAAGGCTGGGTAATAAGTAGTGAAAACGGAGGGGACTTTATGAGGATTGTTCTTGTTGAAGGGTCTTATGTAAGAACAGAAGATTACGAAGAGTTTGACCTTGCAAAAGGAAAACTTAAGATAGGAACAAACCCAACAATGGGTTTAACTCTCACATCGAAAAATGATGGCAAAATTACGTTTGATGTGAACATGGAAGGGAAAAACAAGGTTGAAGGAATTCTTGAATTGAGCGAGATGGCCTCCTTAACGGGATTCAGCATATGGAAAGGGACGCTTAAGCTTGATTCGGGAGAAAGCTATGAATTGACTTTTGCAACCAAAAATTCAGAAGTGAAAGAAGGTAAAAAGGTTGAATCGGGAAATGAAGATGTTGAAGCAGAGGGGGATGCAGATTTAGAAACCGAAGCTTCAGCTAAAAACGGCAAATCTGGAAGTGAAGGAAACTTTTGGTCAAAAGTAAAAGTATTCTTTGGCTTTGAAAAAAGATAATAATTTTTTATTTTTTTATTTTTTATTTTAGCAGTATTCATTAATATTGCAAACCATACTTCTTTCTCAAATTATCCATTGCCTTTTTTTCAAAAGAATTAAGGCCGCCATTATTCTCATTTGCAATAATGATTTTTGAGAGGGTTTTCGAATCTTTATAATCTTCAAGATTTTCACCTAAAGACATCCCTTCATTAATCAGGATGATTTCGGGCTCACTTGAAAGTTTTCCGATTCCTCCTTCTTTCAAATATCTTCCTTCGCTAAAAGATATTGGACTTGGCATTGTAGTTTCAACAAAGCAATAACCTGTTCCGAGATAACTTTCTTCAATTGGACACTTAATTCCAACAGCTTCATGATTTTCATTGGGATAATAAAATAAAACTACCCCGTAGCCCATTTCTTTCAAAAAAAAGGCAAGAAGTTCGGACTTCCCTTCACATTCTCCCTGACCCTCTGAAAGAACCTGATAAGGATATCTTGAGACTCTGACATCATTTCCAAAAAAGGAAATAAACTGAGATTCATTATAATGAATATTTTGAACAAGACTTACAGCCACTTTTGCCTGCATATCCTTTGAAACTGGATATAAATTTTGAATTTCAATAACAAGTGGGCTTAAAAACTCAGTCTGCAAAGGATTGTCTATTTTTTTAAGGGCAAAGTCATCACGGCGCGGGGTTTGATTTGCAAAATAAACCTGGTATCTTGGTAGGGCCAACAGCTCATTTAAAACCAGAGCTCGCGATTTAAAATAAAGAGTTCCATTCTCTCCGTTTAGAATATAATCAAAATATTTTTCTTCAATTAAAGAGTCATATTCGGAAACACACTCTACTCCATTGAAATTAAAACTTTCTGAACACCCGCATAAAACTTCGTTTTCAACTAAAGTTTCATTCAAGCAAAAGTATGGCTTACTTAATGAACAGTATCCGGAAAAAGTTCCGTCCCCGCAATTAGAAAATTCAAAAGTTTCTTCCACCCCTGAAAAGACTGTAAACAGGATGATTGCAAGAATTAGGATTGAAAAAATAATTAAAAAGATTGGATTAAGCAGAAAACTTAACATTTTTTCTTTTTTTTCATCTGCTGAAGAAGAGACTTTACCTTCTTTTTTTAAGTCCTCCTTTTTCACACCTTCTTTTTTAGGGTCTCCTTTCATGTATATAACCAGATAAAATAAATATAAAAAAGCTCTTATTCCTTCTTCCAACCATCACTTACCTTACTAAGGACGTACATAAGCCCTGGTCTGAACGCATTTATCCATGAAAGGTATCCTTCATCAATAAATTTCGAGAGCATTTTATTGTCTCCACTTAACATGTTTAAAGAATGGGCACTCGAAAACTTCATTGAAATTTTTATCAAGTTCCATATTCTTTTTTTATCCTCTTCAGAATTAAACAGCTTTGACTCAGTCTGCCCTGCATAGTAAGAAGGGTTTGGAAGAAGGAGATTGTTTAAGTATCCATGCCAGTCCCTATAGAATTCAACGATGCGTGAGCAAATCTGCCTTGAAAACTCAGTAGAAACAAATCCGGTAGACAAAACAGAATCTTGAAGAGAAAACTCTCTTTCCAGATCTTTAAAACTTGTCTTAAACCCTAATTCTTTTTGAGCTTCTTTGAATGCCTCATCAAGTTCAACTAGTAATTTCTTCTTGTCTATCATAAAAATTCAAGAAAAGGGTAGTTTTTAAATTTACTCAATTTTCTTGAATTTCAAAAGAATTTATTCAAAATAAAATGCCGGCATTCCCGGCCGTGCCTTCTTTGCCTTGTTCTCGGGGTCATATTTTTTCTCATCCTTAACTGAATAAATAAGGACCTCTTTTCCAATGCCTTTTTTCAATTTTTCATTGTTCAACTTATCGAATTCAAAAGGAACCGTGTAAAAATAAACTTTCTTTATCTTTTTTCCTTTTTCTTCATACTTTTTGATTATTTTCAAAACATCTTCAACTATCTTTGAATTAATGTCAAATTTCGCTTTTTCCTTTAATTTCATTTCTTTAAATTCCGGCCATTTGCTTGTTGAAAGTAAAGTTTTATTCCCAAGTCTCTCCCAAAGTTCTTCGGTTAAGTGAGGGCAAAAAGGAGAAAGCAACTTCAAAAAGTTTTCAAGAACTTCCTTCTTTACCTCTTTCTCTTTTGAAATGAGTTCAAAAATCTCTCTTAATTTTATCGTTGCCTTTCTGTATTCAAAGTTTTCAACGTCCTCTCCGACACTTTTTATTGAATTATTTATTTCAAAATCAAGTTCTTTTGAATTTTCTCCAATCTTCGCATCCTTAAAAAAGCCAGATACTCTTTTGATAAATCTAAAACTTCCTTCTATTCCCTTTTCACTCCAGTCGAAGTCTTTATCAGGAGACGCAACCGAAACCAAAAAAAGCCTGAGTGAATCAACCCCGTACTTTTTTGAAGTAATTAAAGGGTCAACAACATTTCCCTTTGACTTTGACATTTTTTCCCCATCTTCGGCATGAATTAATCCCTGATGAAAAAGTCTTACTGCAGGTTCATCAAAACTTAAAAGGCCTAGGTCTCTCAAAAACTTTACATAAAACCTTGAATAAATTAGATGCATGCATGCATGCTCTGCTCCTCCAATATAAGTGTCAACAGGGCTCCAGTATTCGACTTTCTTTTTGTCAAAAATTTCATCCTCATTATTCGTGTCGCAATATCTTAAAAAATACCACGAGGAGTTTACAAATGTATCCATAGTGTCCGCTTCTCTTTTGGCCTTACTTTTGCATTTTGGACATTTTACATTTATCCACTTCTCATTTGTTAAAAGGGGGTTTCCCTTCCCAAATTCAACCTCTTTTGGAAGTTTAACCGGAAGGTCTTTAACAGGAACTGGAACTGCCCCGCATTTTTCACAATGAATTATCGGGATGGGGGTTCCCCAATACCTTTGGCGTGAAATTCCCCAGTCTTTAAGCCTAAACTGAACAGACTTCTTTCCAAATTTTTTATTAGAGAGGTATTTTGTAATCAATTCCTTTGCCACCTCATTTTTAACTCCATTAAACTCCCCCGAATTAATGAGAGTCCCCTCTCCAGTATATGCTTCAGCTATGTTTTTATTATTTAGTTCGAAGTCAATTGGGTCAATAACAATCTTTATTTTTATTCCATACTTCTTTGCAAATTCATAATCTCTTTTGTCATGAGCAGGAACCGCCATGACCATTCCGCTTCCGTAATCGGCGACAACAAAATTTCCCAAGTAAATTGGAACTTTTTCATTTGTAACGGGATTAATGGCGTATGAACCCGTAAAAACTCCCTCTTTTTCGAGGTCAACCGTATCTTTTTCGGAGACCGAATTTAATTTTTTTAAAAATTTATCTACTTCCTTATTTTGCTCCTTTGTCACGAGCTTCAAAAAATCTTTGTGATATGGTGAAACGACTACAAAAGTGACTCCGTAAATTGTGTCTGGCCTTGTTGTAAAAACAGGCCATTTTTCGCCGTTAACTAAAAAATCAATCTCCGTCCCGTAGCTTTTTCCTATCCAGTGCTTTTGCATTGTTTTTGTTCTTTCTGGCCAGTTCAGGTCATCAATCTTGTCCAGAAGTTCATCAGCATAATCTGTAATTTTTAAAAACCATTGTTTAAGCGACCTGACTTCAACTTTTGTTTTCTCATGCCTCCAGCAAGTTCCGTTATTAGTAACCTGTTCATTTGCAAGAACCGTGTTGCAAAGAGGGCACCAGTTTACAGCAGATTCTTTTTGATATGCAAGGCCATCTTCAAGCATTTTTAAAAAAATCCACTGATCCCATTTGTAATATTTGGGGTCTGAAGTATCAAGTAACCTTTCCCAGTCATAACTAAGACCAAGTGCTTTTAGTTGCAAAGTAAAATTCTTCATTGACTTTTTGGTATAAACTTCTGGGTGAGTTCCCACCTTTATTGCGGCATTTTCGGCAGGGAGACCAAGGGCATCATAACCAATTGGGTGAAGGACATTGAAGCCATTCATGACCTTATACCTTGCATAAATGTCCCCAATAGTATAATTCAAGGCATGTCCCATGTGAATTCCCGAGCCAGAGGGGTATGGAAACATCTCAAGACAGTAAAATTTCTTCTTTTTGCTTTTTTCATTTACAGAAAATGTCCTTTCTTCATCCCACTTTTTCTGCCATTTTTTTTCTATATGGTTAAAATTAATTTCATCCATTAAGAACTAAATTAAAAGGGGTTTAATAGATTTTTGATGGCGAAACTGTGAAAATTCCCTATATGAATGAATTTTAACACTTAGAATAAACTTTTAAATATTCTCATTTACTAATCAGATCATGAAAAGAAACGAGACATTTGAAACGCATCTCCTTGGAAACACCCTTTCAAGCAATTCAAAAAAAGCTTACACTCTTTCAAAAGAAAGTTTTTACGGAGAAAAGAAAAATGAGAAGGTATATTACTCTCTTCATGAAGGGCTTTTCCTCTTAAAAAATAAAGGAATGAAAATAATCTCAAACAAAAAACTTTTAAGTGGGGGAGATGCCTTTAAAAAATTCTCAAAAATAGAAAAAAATTTTCCCATAAAATACAAAATTTACGAAGAATTAAGAAAAAAAGGCCTAATATTGAAGTCCGGAATAAAATACGGGGCGGATTTTTCAGTTTATGAAAAGGGAAAAAGACCCGGAAAAGATCATTCCACCTGGCTTCTTTCAGGAAAAGAGTCCTCAAAAAATCTTAACATTCAGGAATTTATCCTAAAAAACCGGGTTGCTAATTCTACAAACAAAAAACTTCTCTTAGCAATTCGGGATGCAGAGGATGATATTCTTTATTATGAAGTCAATTGGAAGAAACTTTGACTCCCCCAGAAAAACATTTATAATTGGTCGTCTTTTAATCTTTTCATGACAATAAGTGATGCGAGCTTGATGAAAGACAGAATAATTAATTTCTTGAAAATAAAAGGTCCAAGCCTTCCTGTCCATATTGCAAAAGCTGTGGGAATGGACATGCTTTTCACTTCGGCTTTCTTATCTGAATTAATCTCAAACAGGATGATAAAAACTTCGTATATGAAAGTTGGGACAAGCCCAGTGTACCTCCTTCCGGAGCAAGATGTTGGACTTGAAAGGTACATCGAATATATAAATGGAAAAGAAAGGGAAGCACTTATTCTTCTAAAAAATGAAAAATTTCTAGTCGATTCTGAACAGGAACCGGCAATAAAAGTTGCGTTTAGAAACCTGAAAGACTTTGCGAAAGCTTTTGAAAAAGATGGAAAAGTTATATGGAGATACTTTACAGAAAATGAAGGGGACTACAAAAAAGAAGAGGTTCCTAAAAGCAAACCGGAAGAAGAAGCAATAGAAAAATCGGAAGGAAAAGAAGAGTCCGCAAAAAAAAGAAAGGTCAAAAAAATGAAGGGGAAGGTCAAAAAAACAGCTAAAAAAGGCGATGAAAAATTCTTCAATAAAATTAAAGAGCATCTTGCAGAGGAGAATTTTGAAATTTTGGATATAATGAGTTTCAACAAAAAAGACCTGGTTCTAAAAGTGAAAAAAGGAAAAGAAGAAAAAGCGGTAATTGCCTATGATAAAAGAAAAATAACCGATAAAGATATTTTAGATGCGTATAAAAAAGCCGAATCTATGGGGCTCAATTATTCAATTTTCTCAATGGGAGAAGCTCCAAAAAAAACCAGTTTTTTGATTACAGCTCTAAAAACACTGAATTCCATAGAGAAAGTGAATTAATCAAACTTTCTTAACTTCCTGCCCTTCTTTTCCGTCGAGAACCAAATATCCAAGTTCTTTTATTTTTTCTCTTAGAAGGTCAGATTCCTTCCAATCCTTTTTTTTCCTCGCAATTTCCCTTTTCTTTAGTAATCCATCTACTTCTTTTGGGATTTTAATCTCATTTTTTTCTAAAAGCTTAAGACCTAAAACCTCATCCATTTTTTTTATTGCCTCGTGTTTCCCCTCTGCCGTTTCATCGCGAACAAGTCCCCACAGAATTTGAAGAGCCTTTGGAGAATTAAAATCATCCTGTAAACTCTCTTCAAACTCTTTTAAATAATTTTTATTTACCTTTCCATCATCTTCCAAATTTGCACAAATGTTTTTTAATCTTTCAAAAGAGTTTCTTGCATTTTCAAGAGAGCTTTTAGAAAAGTCAAGTGGTTTTCTGTAATGCCCCGATGCAAAAAGGTATCTTAAAACTCCTGAATCGTAATCTTTAAGGACCTCTTTTATTGTAGAAAAATTCCCAAGAGATTTGGACATCTTTTCCTTGCCGATTTTCAAAAATCCTGTATGCATCCAATACTTCACAAGAGGAATTTTCCCCGAGATTGATTCCATTTGAGCAATCTCTGCCTCATGGTGGGGAAAAATTAAATCTGTTGCTCCTCCATGAATGTCAT